>SLAK01000459.1 GCA_007126855.1 Dehalococcoidia bacterium
CGGGAGCGCCGTGACGGGAGTCGTCCTTGAGGTCGTAGCCGGCCGGGTAAGGCGAGCCGTCGGAGGAGCGTTCGACAGGCGGGATGTCGGCAGGGTCGTAGTCGCCGCCGCGCTGGCCCGTTCCGGTGTAGCCGGAGACCGCCTTGAAGTAGTTCGAGAACGCGATTTGCTTCTCGATGTCCACTTCGTATCCGTCGGGGCCTGGGTTCGACGGCTCCTGAGTGTCAGTCTCGGCCTCGCCCCCGGCTTGTGCCTGTGCTGCCTCGCCCCCATCGCCTCCCTCGCCCGCGGCGCCTTCACCTTCACCTGCACCTTCACCTTCGCCTTCGCCGGAGCCGGCTGCACCCTCGCCTTCTCCCTGGGTGCGAGCAGCCTCCTCGCGGGCGGCCTTCCTGGCCTCGCCCTCGGCGCGGGCCTGGGCGCCCTTCCTGGCTGTCTCCGCATCAGATTCGACGCCGGTCAGCGCGTCGGTCGCTCGTTCGCCTATCCCGAGGGCATCATCGGCCATACGGCCGACCGTCCAGCCCAGCCCAGCGCTGCCTGCCATCGCTCCACCGAGTGCCGCCGTTGACGCGGCGCCCACCGTCACGGCGCCTCCTTCGGCCGCAGCGGCCGCGAACCCGACCAGGCCGGTGACCGCCCCAACAGTGCTATCGCCATCCGAAATCCCGCCTTTGGAGAAGCGCGGGTCCGAGGCCTGTTGGTCGTCCCCACCAGCCATCCCCGGCCGCACCGCATCGCCAAGCGAGCTTAGACCTCCACTGCGCGTCGAGGTTGGGTCGAACAACGGCGCTTCTCCTGCCGGGGGACCCGCCCCGGGGCCAGACCGCTCTTCGAGCCGTTCGCTGAAGACGTCCAGCCCGGTGCCGGGATTTGTGCCCGTCACCTCCTCCGGCGTGTAGCGGCCCGTGTCGCCGGGCATGGTGCGCCCGGTCATCTCGTCGATTTCGTCGGCCATGCGTTCCTGGTTTTCTGAAAGCTGGCCGTCGTTGGCGGTGGCGAGTTGCTCGCCCTCAGCGCGAATACCATTGTCGCCGGACGACTCTGTGGCCCGGGGTCCTTCGGTAGACATGGTCGCAAAGGTGCGGCTCTCTTCGCTGCCCGTGGCCTCCCGGTCTGCCTGCAGCACCTCCTTGTTCTCTTCGAATGCGGCGCGCAGGTCGCTCTTCTCATCGAGGTTCCGGGCTATGCGCTCGCTGGTCGCGGTCTGGTCGTCGCGTGCATCACGAGCAGCTTCTGTCACCACGGTATGCACGAGTTCTTCCGGAGTCCGGGGGGTCGTGCCGTCTTCGTCCGTGTCTTGTTCCGGTGCACCCGCCGCGGTGGCGGACGCATCCTGGCGCAGGGTGCTGCCGGCCTCGCGCGCTGCGATGGGTGCAGCGGTTGCTGCCGCGGCGGCCTCGGCGGCCCGGCCCGTCTCGGCCGGCTCGGAAGCGGCCGTGCTTCGTTCTGCAGCTTTCGCGCGTGCTTCCTCCCTTGCAGCCTCTCGTGCCGGGTCTTTGCTTCTCCGCGTGCGGGCCATGGGTAGTGTCCTTTCCCTCTCGTCGTAACGAACGTTCCACTGTCTTCTGGTTCTGTATCCCCGGAACGTGATCCAAATCAAGGGGAAATGGGGTACTCTTGGTATCCCTGTCAGGGGGCGGGCATGAGCGACTGGCACAGGCTGTTGCGCGAAGCGCGCGAGGCAGAAGGGCTCTCGCGCCGTTTGCTTGGGGCCGCGGCCGGAGTTTCGCCGTACACCGTGAAGGCCTACGAGCTGGGCCTGAAGCACCCGTCGCGCGTGGCGCTGGTCGCCTTGCTCGATGCGCTGCGGGTCGACCGGCTCACGCGAAACACGATACTGGCGGGCGCCGGGTTCGCGCCGGATGGGGAGAGCCTGGCTCCATCGAACGACGACTATGCGCTCTCGCTGGCAGAGGCGACCGCCGCCATTGCCGCATGTCCCTGGCCGGCCCATGTCAACAACGAATTCATGGAAGTCCTTTCCGCGAACGCAATTGCCCAGAGCATTTGGGGCGTCGACCTTGAGCGTGAATTCAATAGCCCCGTGGAGCGAAACATGCTCACGGTGGCCGCCACGCCAAGGTTCGCGGATCGCATTTTGAACTGGGATGAGATGGTTTCGATTGGGGTCGGGATCATGAAGGGCCATCACCGGGGCGGAGAAACGCTCTCGGATGAGGCGAGTTTGTACTTCGCGGCTGTGATGCAGCACCTGTTCGACGGCGATCCCCGGTACCTGACCCGCTTCCTCGGACTGTGGGAGGCGGTGCCACCGCGCGTGCCGAAGGTCCGGTGGTACTACCCGGTCACGTGGGATCACCTTGAGCTGGGCGTGCTGCGGTTCACGGTGGCGGTCAGCACGGTGAACGACGTGGACGGCCTGTACATCAACGATTGGATTCCCCGTGACGTCCAAACCGGGGTCGCGATTGCCGGACTGCTGGACACGCCGTCGCAGAATGACCAGCTTGCGCTTACCTGATGTAGGAGTGCCGTCCCGGCTTACGCCCCATCGTTGAGTTCGGCGTAGATGCCTTCGTAGGAGCGGGACATGGTCTCGCAGGCCCTGGTTGTTTCGCGATCCGTCAGCGGGTTGCCGGCCCGCTCGCGCCAGCGCGAAATGGCCTCGAGCGTGGCCGACCGCTGCGCGTCGCGCGAGGCATCCGGGTCGAGCCCCAGCCGCCGGGCGAACCCGCCGGAACCGGTGAGCCGCTCCACTTCTTCGCGTTCGCGCTCGGTGAAGCGCACGTCGCCGATGGCGACCTGGTGCAGCAGCTCCAGTTCGGCTAGCTCGTGGGCCGAGGCTTCGATCTCTTCGACCAGCCGTTCGAGGCGTCCAGCGGCAGCCTGTCCGCTGGCGCGCAGGTCACGCGCCAGCGCCCGCAGTTCAATGAGCGCGGAGCGGGCCACGAGCTGGTGAGAGCGCGAGGTGAAGTTTGAGGCGAGAAGCTCCCGCAGTTCGAAGAGGCCGGACCTGCCCTGGAGGCGCGTGGCCAGGTCCTGTGCACTCGACACCTCGCCGTGGTGCAGCAGCCGGACGGCGTAGCGCAAGCCGTACAGTCCGAGCCGCGATAAAAGCCGTTCGCGCCATTCGGCCGAGAGCGGGTTCGCTTCGGGGTTGCGGAACCGGTCGACGGAGAGCAGCAGGTCGTCGACGCCGGCCCCCAGGGACGCGACCTGCCGGATCGCGGAGAATTCCGATTCTTCCAGGGTAGTGCCGGTCTCAGCGAGGAGCCCGGCGACTGCCAAAACGGTGCCGGCCAGGCTGCGAATGCGCTCGTCGCGGGCGTAGCGGGCGGCGATGCGGGCGGCGGATTCCATCGACTCAGGCCGGCCGCCCCCGATCTCGTCGGCACGGGAGAGGATGGCGATGGTGTTGACCGGCGAGCAAAAGGGGAGCCCGGCGTCGCGGAAGCCTTCCAGGAAGTTCGCGTCTTCGGCATGGGCGTGGCGCATGAGGTAGACGACAGCGTCGACCTGGCTCGGGCCAGGATCGTCGAGGGCGAGCAGCGAGCGGGTCCGGGAGCTGATGCCGGGGTCCAGTGAGCCGAGCCCGGGCGTGTCGATAAGCGTCGCCGTGGAGAGCTTGCTGGAAGGCCAGCCAATCTCCAGCCGCTCGAGGTCTTGCGCCCCAGGGCCGGGGTCGATTTCGACCGCCGCGTCGCCCTTGCGGAAGGGCAGGGCGATGACCTTTCCGTCGGCCGTGTGCCCCTGGACGCTGTACGACGGCGAGTAGCGGTACCAGCTCACGATCCGGGTGAGCTCGCCGGTGTCGGTTGGCGCGAGACGTTCGCCGACCATCGCGTTCACAAGGGTGCTCTTTCCCGCCTTCACGCGGCCTGTGATGGCGATCCGGAGCGGCCCGTGAAGCCGGCGCCGGATGGCGTCGGCGCGGGCGGCGTAGCCGTTTTCAA
>SLAK01000419.1 GCA_007126855.1 Dehalococcoidia bacterium
CCCGGCGCTTGTGCCAGCCATGGTGCCCACGCCGGGAGTACGCATGGCGGCGCTTGCCAGGGAGCGTTCGAGCCACGGCCCGCCCACGGCGGCGATGGCCACACCTGCCAGGAGGAACGGCGTGGTCTCAAACAGCAGCGCGAGGAAGATGATGACGAACTGTTCCATTGCCGCCCGCGTTCAAAGGTAGGACGGGGAAGCGTTTCGCGATAGGCGGGTAGCCTTTTAGCGGGAAAGCGATTGTTCGCCTTCCCGTGATTTTCCGGACGGCCACCAGTTCCACCTGCCGAGCAGCGTGACGATCGATGGCACGATCATCGTCCGCGTCACGAAGGTATCCATGAGCACGCCCAGCGCCACAGCAAAGCCCACCTGCACCAGGTCGCGCATCGGGATGGTCATGAGCGCGGCAAAGGTGCCGGCCAGGATGAGGCCGGCCGAGGTGATCACCCCGCCCGTGCGGGAAAGCGCAACCTGCGTGGCGTCGGGCACCGGCAGGCGCCGCGCCTCCTCGCGAACGCGCGACATAAGATAAATGTTGTAGTCGATGCTCAGCGCGTTCAGGAATACGAAGAGAAAGAAGGCCAGGTAGGGGCTGGTTGCTTCGCCAAGGACCCACCTGAAGACGACCAGAGACAGCCCGAGGGTCGAGAAATAGGTGAAGAGGATGGTCACCGAAAGGTAGAGCGGCGCGACCAGCGATCGCAGGAGGATCACCAGGGCGATCGCGATAGCCAGGAGGATCACCGGGAGCACGACGGCGGTGTCGCGGGAGTTCACCTCGCGGACATCGGCGGCGGCCGCCGTGGGCCCGCCGACCAGCACCTTTCCCGCTGGTAGCCCGGCCGCCCGTGCGGCTTCATCTGCCCGTGCGCGAAGGTCCGCGATGCTGTCGAGGGCTTCGATGCTGTAGGGGTCGATCGCCAGGATGATGCTGAGCTCGGCCACTTCGCCGGCCAGGTCCACGAAGCCGAGCGCGGTCTCCGCTAGCAATGCCGGGTCCACGCCCGCTGCGTTGGCTGCCGGCTGCTCGGGAGCGGCGCCGTCCGGCCCCACGGCCTCGAGCGCCGCGAGCACTTCGCGGGGACCAATATCGATGGCCATGCCGAACGGGCGGCTCGGCCCGCGCACGTCGGTCACGACTTCCAGCGCGGCCAGCGATTGAACGATTGCGTCGACGCTTTCCAGCCCCGGCGCGGACAAAACCTCCGCGCCTTCGCCGAGATCCACCATCGCCCGGGTCGGGGCCGCCTGGCCCGCGGGGAACCCGATCTGGAGCAGATCGGCGGCCGCGACCGACTCGCTGCCCTCCGGGAGTGACTCGAGCTGATTGTAGTCCGGGTCATACCACAACAGGCCGCCGAACAGGATGAGCAGCGCACCCAGGGCAACGCCCAGTACCGTTGCCGGCCGCGCAACGACGAAGCGCCCCACCGCGCCATAGACTCTGCCTTCGCGGCGCTGCTCGCCAGCCTCGCCAGGTTCATAGCGGGGCTGGAAGGGCCAGTAGGCCCGGCGGCCGAGAATTGCCAGCAATGCCGGAACCAGCGTGAGTGCGGCCAGCAGCATCAGGCCCGCCGCCACCGCGATGATGGGCCCGCTGGACCTGTAGAGCTCCAGGTCGGCCAGGAGCAGGATTGCCGCTGCCACGATGATCGTTGCGCCTGCGGCGAGCACCGCTCCGCCAACGTTCCGGATGCTTTCGCGGATGGCCTGGTGCTTGTCCAGGTGGCGCCCGAGCTCCTCCCGGTAACGCGCCGACACAAAGAGTGTGTAGTCGGTCCCGGTGCCCCAGAGGACTACGGTCATGATGCCGATCGCCTGTCCGCTCACGTTGAAATCGAAGCCCTGCGCGACCCAGGTGCCCAGGCTTTGCGTGAGCTGGTACACCGCGCCAACTGCGAGCAGCGGCACCATGGCTACTATGGGTGACCGGTAGACGATGAGCAGCAATACGACAACGAGGCCGATGGTTATCCCGAGCAGGAAGTCATCGATGCGGTCGAAGACCTCCTGCAGGTCGGCGAGGAAGCCTGCCGATCCGCCGACTTCTATCTGCGTGCCTTCGGCGCCGAAGAGGCGGGCCGCATCCCGGATCGCCTCAATGCCCTCGACAAACTCCGGTGTCCCCGCCTGGAGCAGGTACTGCGCCGTTACCAGGGCGGTGCGGCCGTCCGGGGCAACGAGCTGGGCCTCGTCCTGCCCAACCGGGGCGAGAACGCCGGTGACCATGTCCGCTGCATCGCCGGTCCGGAGCCATTCCGCGAAGGATGCGATCCCCTCGAAGTCGGCGGCCTGGAGGCCCTCCGGGTTGTGGAACACCGCGACCAGGGCGAGGCCTTCTTCGGCAAAGCGTTCAGCGGCCAGCGCCCCAACCTGCGCGGTTTCGGAATCGGAGGGCAGAAACTGTTCCAGTTCGTCGCTGCGGACCTCGGCCAGGGTGGGCCCGAAGAAGGTTACGAGGAGCGCTGCCACCGCCCAGGCCGCGACCACGACCCACTTGCCAGCCGGGGAGCCGCTGATGTGGCTGAGCCAGTGCAGTCGCAGCATCGCGCCTCCACGCTGCTGGGGACGGCCCGTGCGGATTGCCGGTCACCGGCCTGCAGCAGCATTACCGCGGGATCGCCCTCGCGGATCATGGGAGTGTAGATGATCCACGCTGCCGCTCACCCTGCCCACGATCAGGCTGCTGTATCCTTGTCGCCCTGGCAATCGCTTTCTTGCGGAGGTATCCCTGTGGCATTTCCCTGGCGCCTCAAGTTTGGCGTGTTCATGGCTCCGTTCCATCCTGTCGGCGACAACCCGGGCCTCGCGCTCGAGCGCGATGTCCGCACCATCCGCTGGCTCGATGAGCTCCGCTGGGACGAAGCATGGATAGGCGAGCACCATTCGGCCGGCTGGGAGACCATTTCGAGCCCCGAAGTGTTCATCGCCCACGCCGCAGCGCAGACCAGCACAATCAAGCTCGGCACCGGCGTGGTCTCGCTGCCCTACCACAACCCCTACATGGTGGCCGACCGCATGGTCCTGCTCGACCAGCTCACGCGCGGCCGGGCCATGCTCGGCGTCGGCCCGGGTGCGCTGCCATCCGATGCCTACCAGTTCAAGCTCGACCCGCCGCGCCAGCGCCCGCAGATGGACGAAGCGCTCGGCGTGATCATGCAGCTGCTTCGGGGCGAAATCGTGAATCACGAATCCGACTGGATCCACCTGCGCGACGCACGCATCCAGATGCCCTCCTACACCGAGCCGCATCTCCCGGTCTTCGTCGCCAGCACGCTTTCCCCTGCAGGCCCGAAGACCGCCGGCAAGTACGGCGCCGGCGTCATCAGCGTGTCCACCTTCATGCCTGCCGACGGAGGCGTGGCGAACCAGTGGAAGATCGCCGAGGAATCAGCGGCCGAGCACGGCCAGGCCGTCGATCGCCGCAATTGGCGTCTCATGCTTCCCATCTATATTGCCGAGTCGCGCGAAGAGGCCTACAACGACGTCTCGGTGAACGCTTACCGCTTCCAGATGGACTACTTCGACCAGACTCTGGGCCGCACCTTTGAGTACCCCGGCGCGCCAGGAGACTTCGCCCAGGTGATGGCGGAGACCGGTGGCGCCATCATCGGCACGCCCGACGACGCCATCGAGGCCATCAACCGCCTCTGGGAGGTGAGCGGCGGCTTCGGCGGGCTGCTGGGCCTGGCGCATGAGTGGGCGCCGTCGCAGAAGATGTACCGCAGCTACGAGCTCTTCGCGCGCTACGTGGCGCCGCACTTCCAGGGCTCGGTCGAGTCGCTGCAGGTCGCGCAGGCCTGGGCAGCGCAAAACCGCGACGCGCTAAACGCCAACGAAGTCAGCGCCGTCGTCGCCGCCTTCAACACCCTCGGCGACGCCCCGCCGGAGGTCGTCTACGGCCGCC
>SLAK01000224.1 GCA_007126855.1 Dehalococcoidia bacterium
GCCAGCATGCCGAAATAGCCTTCCTCGCCCTCGGTGCGCAGGAAGATTGCGCCGTCGATCTCATCCGCGTTTCTGGCAGGCATCGCCACCAGGAAGCGCCCGGAGGCCATCATCGAAAGCACTTCCTGCTCGTAGGTGCGGTCGCCGTGGATGAAGAAGTCCTCCACCCGGTATGCAGCGTTCACGACGCGGGCGATCGCTGTTGCATCGGCTTCCCCGGCCTGCCGGATGGTCCAGCTGCTGACCTTTGACATCGCTGCCCATGCTGCGGTTCATCGCCAGCGCGGGCAATAGCGTGTCGCTACTGCGGCTGGAATTCGCCGAGCGCGCGGACATAGCTGGCGCGCCCGTTCAGTTGCCGCAGCAGCCGCTGGTCTGCCGTCCAGAAGTCGCACCGCAGCGCCTCCGCAAGCGCCATGTAGTGTGCGTCGTAGGTTGCGGGCAGGTCGTATTCGTTGGCCAATTCCAGCGCGCGATAGTGCAGCGCCGCTCGGTCACCGTCTGCATCGGGGAGTATTCGCACGCCGAGAGTCAGGAACCGGTCGAGCGCCACCACCGAGTCGGCGTAGGAGAGCCTTGAACGCCGCATTCTCTTGCGGACGATGTTGGTGCACTCAAACAAGAACAGGTGGGGTGCTATGAGTTCGCCGTGACCAGTGTGCTCGGCCAGGAATTCGCCTGCGAGTTCGTGTAAGTCTTCCCGGAAGATCCACTGCGTAACGAGGCTCGCGTCAACGACAATCACGGAAGCTGCTCAGTCCGTTCATCGCGGGCTTCGTTTATCAGCACCCAGGCAGGGGGTTCGAAGAGCTTGCCCCCTCGCTCATCTATGAGTCTCCTCGCGAACTCCCGGCCCTCCGCGAGAGCGGCGAGCCGCCGAGAGCGCTCTTCCTCCGTGGGAGGCTTGCTCAGCTCCTCCCGGAGGCGAGCCCACATAGCTTCCTCATCCTCGTCGTCATTGCTCTCCACCGGCGAGATGAGCGCTGCTACATCCGACTCCTTTAGCCGGACGCGCCGCGGTCCGATACGGTATGCCTTCACCCGGCCCTGCTTGATCCAGCGCCACACGGTCGATTCGCTAACGCCCAGGTAACGAGAGGCTTCCCGCACCGATAGCCACGCATCGCTCGCAGCTCTTGCATTCATAGTCAGATCATAGCACCTGTCACCATTTGACCCCGCTACACGCCGTCGCAAAGCAGCTTTGCCCGAACCACTTTCGCCTTTGCCCAGGCCGGCGTAAAACTGCGCCTGCACGGAGGTGTTTCCATGAAGCTCGAAGGCAAGGTCGCAATCGTCACCGGCGGCGCGCGTGGGATCGGCGCGGGCATCGCCCGCTGTCTCGCCGCAGAAGGGGCCCGGCTCGCCCTGCTCGACCTGGATGGCGATGAGGCCGCCAAAACGGCCGCCGCGCTCGGCGCCGAATCCATTGGGTTTGCGGCCGACGTCGCCGAGGAAGCCCTGGCGAAAGAAGCAATCGACCGCGTCACCGAGCATTTCGGTGGCATCGACATCCTGGTCAACAACGCAGGCGGTGGGCGCGACATGGGCACGACGCCAGTGCAGCAGGGCGTCGGTGGCCTTACCGGTATCGAAGGTCACGACCAGTCCCGCTGGGACGAACAGCTCGCCACCAATCTGCGTACCACGTGGGCCGCGACAAAGGCCGGCGTGCCCCACCTGAAAGCGCGCGGCGGCGGGTCCATCGTGAACATCGCCTCCATCGCCGGGCTCATGCCCTCCACCACCATCACCGCCTACTCGGCGGCCAAGGCGGGTGTCATTTCCTTCACCAGGAGCACGGCTGCCGAGTTCGCACCCTTCGACATCCGCGCCAACGCCATCTGCCCCGGTTTCCTCTGGACACGTGCCTGGGAGCGCATGGCGACGGGGATGAAGATGCGTGTCCCCCAGTACTCCGACATGGAGCCGCGCGACATCTTCCTGCGCATCGTCGAACAGGGTGTGCCGCTCAAGCGTGAACAGACGCCCGAGGACATCGGCCACCTTGCCACGTTCCTCTGCACCGAGGAGGCGAAGAACATCACCGGCCAGTCCATCTCGGTTGATGGCGGCATCACCCTGCGCTGACGATTTCATGTCCCGCGCGCCCTTCGGCATACTGGATCTATGACTGATGCAGCACCGTCCGTGTCCCTCTTCGACCGCTTCGGCCGCCGCGAGGGAATTTCTGCGCTCGTTGAAGAGTTCTACCGGCGCGTGGAAGCCGACCCGCCAATCCGTGCCGTCTACCCCGATGACCTGGAGCCGGGCAAGCAGAAGCTCAAGCTCTTCCTCGAACAGTGGCTCGGCGGCGAGCCGGTGTACTCGGAGCGCTACGGGCACCCGCGGCTGCGGCGCCGTCACTTCCCCTTTGTCATCGACGAACGCGCGGCCGGCCTCTGGCTGAAGCACATGCGCCAGGCGATGGACGCCCGCGGTATCGCAGCGGAAGATGCCTCCGCCGTCTTCGAACGCCTCGCCCCGCTCGCCCGCCACATGGTGAACGCCAACGAGGATGTCCCGCGCGAGCCCCTCGGCGATGCCCGGCTACAATAATCACCCCAGGAGGTTTTCCTATGGTGGATTACGACCGCGAAACCGCTCTCCTGGTCGTCGATGTCCAGCACGATTTTGCCCATCCCTCCGGGAGCCTCTTCGTGCAGGACGCGCCCGAGGTCATCAAGCATGTAAACCGCGAAATCGAGCGCGCGAGGGCGGCTGGTTCTCTGGTCGTCTACAGCCAGGACTGGCACCCCGAATCTACGCCGCACTTCCAGAAGGACGGCGGCGTGTGGCCTGTCCACTGCGTCCACGATACCTGGGGCGCCGCGTTCCACGAAGATTTGCTGCTCAATGGCCACAGCATCAAGAAGGGTGTCGGCGGCGAGGATGGCTACTCCGCCTTCTCCGTCCGCGACCCGGTCACCGGCGAGACAGGCGAGACCGAACTCGGCGCGCTGCTGCACAAACATGGCATCCAGAAGCTGGTCATCGTTGGGATTGCCACTGACTACTGCGTCGTCGAAACTGCCCTCGACGCCGTGCGCTATGGATTCAAACCCACCGTGCTAAGCGATGCCGTGGCAGGCGTCGACTTGCAACCTGGCGACAGCGAGCGCGCCTTTGCGCGGATGCGCGAAGCTGGCGCCGTCGTCGTTTGAGGGTTTCTGTGGACGACGACCGCGCCCTGTTTACCGACCTCTACGAGCTCACCATGGGCGCGGTCTACTTTGCTGAAGACCTCAATAGCCCGGCCACCTTCGAGTTGTTCGTCCGTGGCATGCCGAAGGGCCGCAACTTCCTAGTCGCCGCCGGTCTCGAACAGGCGCTCGACTACCTGGAGACACTGCGTTTCCAGCCACACCATATCGACTACCTGCGCTCGATCGGCACCTTCGACGACGCCTTCGTGTACTTCCTGGCCGGACTCCGCTTCACCGGCGATGCCTGGGCCATGCCCGAAGGCACGATCTTCTTCCCCGACGAGCCGGTGATCCGCATCACGGCGCCAAGAATCGAAGCCCAGCTCGTCGAGACCTTCCTGCTCACCTGCATCAACTTCCAGTCGATGGTCGCTTCCAAGGCCGCCCGTATCCGCATTGCAGCCGGTCACCGCCGTTTCGTCGACTTCTCCCCGCGCCGGGACCACGGCATGGATGCTGCAAACGCCGCCGCCCGTGCCGCCTACATCGCAGGCGCAGCGGGCACATCCAACATGGTCGCCGCCATGCGCTATGGCATCCCGCCCAGCGGCACCATGGCCCATTCCTTCGTCATGTCCTTTGAGCGCGAGGTCGATGCCTTCTGCGCCTACATGCGGCAGTTCCCCGACGGCGCCACCTTGCTCATCGATACCTACGACAACGTCCAGGGCGCACACAATGCCGTCGA
>SLAK01000163.1 GCA_007126855.1 Dehalococcoidia bacterium
AACGATGCGTACCTCATCATCATCCTCCTTTCCCGGGTAATCACACGCCTGGGCACCATCGACCAGGTGACGCCGCACGAGATAGAAAACCTCTTCACCGCCGACCTTGCCTACCTGCAGCGCTTCTACCGCCAGGTCAATGACAACGGCAGCTCCCTGGTGGCGGCGCGCTGCCCGCAGTGCGCCGCTGAGGTGGAGGTCGACTTATCCAGCCTGGGGGGGTGAAAGGCTACCCCCTCGACCGCCTCCACGAGGAGGTAGCCTACCTTGCCTATCACTTCAACTGGGGCTACGAATCGCTCATGGACATGGAACACGGCGAACGGCACCAATGGGTCGAACAGGTGGCCGCCATCAACCGCCGGCTGAACGAAGGAGGCTAGGATGCCGCAGCCGGGTGAACGCCAGGATCCCTACCTCGAATACCGGTTTTCCGTCGAGATCGGTGGCGTCATCGTGGCCGATTTCACCGAGTGCTCCGGCCTCAAGGCCGAGACAGAGGTGTTCGAGTACAAGGAGGGCGGCGTGAACTCCATGTCGCACAAGCTCCCCGTGCGTACCACCTTCGGCAACCTCACCCTCAAGCGCGGCGTCAACGCCTCCCGGGACCTCGTCGACTGGTACCAGAACCTCATCAACCACGGCTGGGCGGTCGATGACCGGCGAAATGTGTCTGTCGTCGTATTCGACCGGGCTGGCGAAGAAGTGCTCCGCTGGAACCTGGTGCGGGCCCTGCCCGTCAAATGGGACGGGCCGGCTTTCAAACCCGACTCGACCGCGGTCGCCGTCGAAACGCTCGAACTGGCCTTCGAAAGCGTCGACGCCGTCACGGGGGCATCGTAGTGCGACGCTGGATTGCACGGATGCTGGACCGGCTGCCAGGCCGGGCGCCGGCCGATTCAGAGGCGGCCGGGGGTGCGGAGCGTGCGCCCATCGAGCCACCAGCCATCGGACCGGACGAACGATCTGCGCCGCCGCTCATCGATGCCGAGCTTGCCGCATCCGTGCGCTCCAGAATTGATGGCTCCCTGCTGAACCTCCATGCGACGCGCGCAAGCATCGCGAGAACCGTGACCGCCTCGCCCACCGCGGCGGAACGAATGCGTACGCTGGGCCGGGGAATGCCACCAGCTCGCGGGCCGCAACGCCTCGCGGTAGAGCCGAATTTTGCGGCGGGGCTCGCCAGCCTGCTTTCACACAATGCCGCCGAAGAAGGAGACAGCGGTGGCGAAGCCGGGCTGCACTGGCTCCAGCCGCCCGGCGAAAGCTACGACGCATCGCGAGCACCTGGCCCCTCGTGGGCGCATCGCGAGCAGCCTCCCGGCGTGCCTCCAACGGGAGTCCCGCCGGCGTTTCCCGCGCCCACCGGGCCTCGCGGTCCGAGCACGCCGGCAGCACGCAGTAGCGTCGATCGCCCGTCAGTCCAGCGCCGCGCCGAGGCGCCAGCACGCCCGCCCCGCGGCGAGGTTCGCTCAGAGGTGGTCGAGCTACCGTCCCGGAGCACCCCGCCCGTTCCAACAGGTCCGACACCCATCCCCTCCGACGATCCACCGGCGCCCGAGACGCCAGATGCCGGTTCGCCGTCACGGGCGACCGCAGGTCCGCCCACGCCCATGGGACCGCAGCAGACCGTTCCCGGCCCGCCCGGCAATCCGCCCCTGCTAAGCGAAGCCGCATCCCGGACCGGACCGGCGGAACCGCCGCCCACGAGCCACCCGGGCACACCCTCTGCCCGCATCGACCGCGAACGCTTTCCCGCTCCCGAGCCGGCAGAATCCCCGCCGCCTCGCCGGGATCCGCCTCGGCAGGGAACCCCGGCGCAGCCACCGATCGGACACGAGGTCCCGCACGGGCCGGAATCTGCGCCGGCCGCCAGCCCGTCGCCGGCCGAAGAAGTACCCGCCCCGGATGCTCCCTCGTCCAGCATGCCGGTCGCCCGGCAGGTCGATGGCCCCGGCCCTCCCAGGCCGGCAAGCCGCGCTTCGCATGAACCCCCTCCAGCCAGCCACCCGCCGGAAAGGCTCCGCGCCGAGCTGGCCCGGCCGGCCGGCGATCCACATTCCACGCCGGGGATGTCTTCCCCTTTGGAGGATAGACCCGCCCCCGCCCGCCCGGCCGTGCCCTTAACCCGGGGCGAAACGGCCAGAATGGCCGAAGCCGGGCCCTCTCCTGCGCCAGGTACACCGGCAACCCCTGTCGCCCGGTCGGCCGCCCGAGCGCCCAGCGAATCTCTGCCCCCGGCAAGACCGGAGCCGTCTCGCGCCCCGGCCCGAGCATCACACGCCGCGGCAACGCAGGCCGATTCTTCGCAACCGGCCGGGACTTCTACCGATCCCGAGTCGCCGCGCCTTCGCGCCAGCGCGGAACCTGTGCGCCGGCTGATGCAGGAATTCCCATCGACGACACCGGCGCCATCGCCGGGTGGGGTTTCTACGATCTCGCAGCGCGCTGCACAGCCGCGAATCCCGGCTATGCCCCTCAACGCTAGCGAGCTGCCATCCCCGCTGGAAACCGACCGCGACTCGCCTTCCCAACCACTTCCACTGGCGGGCCCGGTAGCGGCGCCTGCGCCCGCATCGGGCATCATGCGGAGCGTTGACCCTGCCGCACGCGGGCCTGCTCTGCCGGTGGCTGCCGCGTCGCAGCTGATGCGGCGAATCGAGATCCCTGACACCGCCGGGGCCACCGGGATGATCACCGAAGTGAGTGGCGGTGACGACGCAGAAGGCGAAGAGCACGAGGATGCTGCGCCCGCGATGGACAAGCTGGCGGACGAAGTCTGGCGCCGGCTGCGCAAACGGATCGCCATCGAGCAGGAACGCGAACGCGGCTTTTCGTAAACCGGGGGTGAGGCATGCCATCGAGTGTTGTGAAAGCACGGATCCGGAACCTGGAAAACGGGGATGAGATCGTGTGCATGTTCAACCCCAACGAATACAGCTTCAGCAAGTCGAGCGACTGGAAGGAGGCGAAGAACCGGGGCGGAAATGTGCCCACGCTCGAATTCACCGGCGGCAAGCCCATCAGCATGAAACTGCAGCTCTTCTTCGACACGCACGAAGCAGGCGACGATGTGCGCGACAGCTATACCAACGCGCTCTGGGACCTGGTCCGCGTCGACCCATCGCACAAGGATGCGCGTACCCAGAAGAGCACCCCGCCCACCTGCGAATTCCAGTGGGGCGAGATGTGGTCCTTCAAAGCCGTCGTCACGAACATCTCCCAGAAATTCACCCTCTTCCTGAGCGACGGGACGCCCACCCGCGCGACCGTCGACCTCACGCTGATGCAGGCGGAGGACGAAGACGCCTTCCCGTTCCAGAACCCCACCTCCGGCGGCGCCGCCGGCCACAGGACCTATGTGGTGCGCGAGGGCGACTCGCTCGACGGCATCGCCTACCGCGAATACGGCGAATCGCGCCACTGGCGCTTCATCGCCGAGAGCAACGACATCGACGACCCCCTCACCCTGCGCCCGGGCCGCATCCTGGCGCTTCCGCCGCTTGACCATGGTTGAATCGCGCTACCTGAGCCAGTTCTACCTCACCATTAACGGGACGGAAGCCTCGACCGACCTGATGGCGGTCATCAATCGCGTCGAAGTCGACCAGAACCTCCACCTGCCGGACATGTTCCGTCTGCACATCCACGACCCGGCCTTCGAATGGCTCGACTCGCCCCTGTTCGCAGTCGGCAATGAAATCGAGATTCACGCCATGGCGCTCGATGGCGCCCGCGCGCCGCTGTTCACCGGCGAGATCACCGTCCTTGAGCCGGACTTTCCGGAGGACGGCGTGCCAACACTGGAAGTGCGCGGCTACGACCGCTTGCACCGCCTGCAACGTGGTACGAAAACCCGAACCTTTGTGCAGCAGACCGACGCCGACATCGTCC
>SLAK01000052.1 GCA_007126855.1 Dehalococcoidia bacterium
CATGCGTCTCAGCGACCTGGCGGACCAGCTCGATGTCGAGCTGGAGCATCCCAACGCGGAGACCGTGGCGGGACTGATCCTGGAGGAACTGCACCACATCCCGCGCCGGGGCGAGTTCATCAGTTACGAGGGCTACCGCTTCACCGTGGTGGCGGCCGATGCGCGGCGGATCAAGCTGGTTGCAGTGGAACGGGAAAGGTTGCCGGGCCCGGAAGCGGGTGAACGGGAGCAGACCGGCGACCCCGCGGCAGGGGTCCGCGAAAGCGAGAGCGAGACATGACCACACTGGATAGCCGCGGCCCTGCAGTCGCCTGGCGCTTCGACGGCGAGCGCGGGCCGATCACCTTCGACCCTGCGGCTGAGGCGCCCGGCGGCGGGGTGCGCTGGTTGAGCTTCGACGGTGCGGCGGCGTCCCCGCTGGAGTGGCTGCAGCAGCACGGGTTCGCCGACGCCTCCGCCGCATCGTTGGCGCCGGCAGACGACCCGCGGCCCGCCCTGCTGCGTTCCGGCGGCCGCATCGCGGTGAGCCTGCGCACCGGGGCCGGCGAGGAAGCGGTCGCGGGAGCGGCGGTGGAGCCCGTGCTGCTCCTGGCGCAGCGGGACCTGGTGGTAACGGTGCGCCGGGGGCCGGTTGCGGCCATCGAGGCGCTTGAGGCGGACCCCGCCGCAGCGGGCCGGGTGGCGGATGCGGGTGCCTTGCTCGCGGTGCTTGTCGAGCGTTGCGTGGACGGTCTGGAACCGGTGGTGGACGGGATCACGGAGCAAATGGACCTGCTGGAGGAGCGGCTGATCGGCCGGACGGAGGATTCGCTTGTGCCGATGCTGGGACAGCACCGGCGTGCCGCTTTGCACGTGCACCGCCGGGTCGCGCCGCAGCGGGAGGTTTTGCACCGGCTGGCGGCGGAAGCGCCGGACTGGATGGACGACCGTGCGCGGGCGCTCATCGCGCGGGCAGCGGAGGCCTGCGGGCGCATGCTGGAGGACATCCAGGCGGCGCGCGACCATGCCGCGCTGGTGCAGGACGAGATGGCGGCCCAGCAGAACGAGCGCCTGAACCGGCGGCTCTACCTGTTCACGGTAATCGCTTCCATCTTTCTGCCGCTGACCTTCTTCACCGGGCTGCTGGGCGCGAACGTGGAGGGCATACCCTACGCCACGGCGGCATGGGCCTTTGCGGTTGTGGCCGCCCTGTGCGTGCTGATCGCCACGGTGCAATTCCTGGTGTTGCGATGGTTCCGGCTGCTGTGAAGGTGGCGGCGATCAGCCGCGGATGAGGCCGGCCTGGCGGAGGACGTTGACGATGCGCTCGCGGCCGATGATGCCGATGACGCGCCCGCCGTCGACGACCGGGGTGTGGAGCAGGCCTTCGTTCTCCATCTCGAGCAGCACATCGGAGACCGGCGTTTCGGGCGCCATGGGACGGAGGTTTTGGCGGGGGACCATGGCTTCGCGGGCGGTGACCCGGTCCCAGAGCTCTTCGGGCACTTCGCGCACTTCGTAGGCGGAAAGGATGCCGGCCAGGACGCCGCGGTCCTCGACAAAAAAGCAGACGCGCGGGTTGATCTCGATGACGCCGCGGGCCAGGGAGCCGATGCTGCGGTCGGCGTCGGCGATGGGCGGATCTTCGACCATGAGGTCGCGGGCGTTGAAGCGGTTGAGTTCGCGGACATAGGTGAGCTGGACCAGGGAGCGCCGGGCGCCGTTATCCAGGAAGAGGCCGATGAGCACGAGCCAGATGCCGCCCAGGGGGTTGGCGGCGATGTAGACGTCGATGCCGACGATGGCGAAGGCGCCCAGGGTGATGAGCATCCAGGAGAAGCCGCGGCCGGTCCAGCCGGCGACGGAGGTGGCGCGGCTGTAGCTGCCGGTGAAGTACCAGATGATGGACCGGAAGACGCGGCCGCCGTCCATGGGGAACGCCGGGAGCATGTTGAAGACGCCCAGGATGATGTTCATCCAGCCGGAGAAGGCGATGGTGAGGCCAACAGGGGAGCTGAGGTCGGCGCCCAGGAGGAGCCAGATGCCGACGAAGAGGGCTCCCAGGGCGAGGCTGGTGGCAGGCCCCGCGGCGGCCATGAGCAGCTCGTTGGCCGGGCGGGCGGCTTCGCGGGTGATGTGCGCCACACCGCCAAAGATGAAAAGCGTGATGCTGCTCACCGGGATGCCGTAGCGTTTGGCCACGACGCTGTGGGCGAGCTCGTGCAGGACGATGGACGAGAAGAAGATCAGCGCGCTCACCAGTGCCATCCCGATGTGCATGATGCGGCTGGAGCCGGGCAGCGCGGTGGGGAAGAACTGGAAGGCGAGCAACCAGATGGTCAGCGCGGCAATGATGAACCATCCCGGGTTGATGAAGAGCGGGATGCCCATGAGGCTGCCGAGGCGGATGCTGCGCATGCTTAGCAGTGTAGCGTGCGGGCAGGGAAGAACGGGACAGGGCTAACGCTGGCGTGAAGGCGGCGGCAGGGCGCCGTCTTCTTCGGCCACGATCTTCCAGGTGATGTAGAAGAAGAACAGGCCCATGAGCACCGGCGCAAGAAAGGCGGGATGGCCGTATTCAACGAGGCCCAGAAAGCCGCCGAGCGTCATGCCCGAGAGGGCGAGCACGTAGAGAACGAAAGCAGGCCAGCTCCAGCCGATCCTCACTGGCAACCTCCCTGTTTGGAGGAAGCCTAGCATCCAATCGGCACTTTGGAGCTGGCCTGAAGGCGTGCGGGCGTTAGAAACCCGTAAGAACTTGGGTGATCCCGCGGGATCAGACCGTGGCCAGGCGGGGTGAATCGAGTGGCTGCGCCGGCACCATGCCTTCGAGGATGCGTTCGATCGCCATGGTGTGGCTGCAAACCTTCCAGCCTTCAAAAAAGTCGCAGGTGCAATGCCATGCGCCATCTTCGAGCGTGACCTGGTGGTCGTTGTTCTCGCCGTGGACGGTCACTTGCAGGTGGTCGACATGCAGTCGATGGCGCTCAGAAGCGTAGCGGCGGGCCTTTTCGATCTTGCTGATGAGGCTGGAGTGCATTGCTTGGGTGACCTCCTTATGGTGCACGCTGCGTAATACACGCAGCGCCGGGCAGGTGCCCGGCGCTGTAATGACTACGATGACGCAGTGAAGACATCCATCTCACGCTCACCGTACGCCGCGGCGAGATGGCCTGTCAACGAAGTTCGGGCGGTGAAATTGGGGCCGGGTGGCCGTGGAAATGGAGCACGGCGGCGCGCGGCGCCGAAACCGTGATCGCCTCGCCGGGCTGCGGGATGGCGGCCCCCAGGGGCAGGGCAATGGACAGGCGTTCGGTCTCGACGGCGCCAAGGACTTCATGGCCGGCGGGGGTGCGGAGGACGGCTTCGACGCTGAAGCGGAAGCTGCGCTCGCCGGGGCCGGGGGCAAGGCTGCCGGGGGCGATGGCCAGGACGCCGCCCTCGGCGGCGAGGATGTGGTAGCCGAGAAAGGCGGCGGTCTCGGGGTCGGGCGGGTTGGAGAAGGCCGCCTGGCGGGGCGCGACCAGCCGGACGCTGCCGTCGATGAGGATGACGATGTCGTCGGCAAGGCGGGCGGCCTCCTGGCGGTCGTGCGTCACCAGGACGGTGGTGGTGGCATAGGTGCGGAGCAGGCCGGGCATGGCATCGAGCAGGCCCAGGCGGGTGGGGGTATCGAGCGCGGCCAGGGGTTCGTCCAGCAGGGTGACCGGGGCGCGCAGGGCGAGCGCGCGGGCCAGGCTGGCGCGGCGCGCTTCGCCGACAGAGACGCGGGTGGCTTTGCGGTCGAGCAGCCCATCGATGCCGACGGCCGCGGCGAGTTCGCGGATGCGGCGCTGGCGCTCGCCCCGGTCGAGCCCGCGGAAGCGGAGGGCGAGGTCGAGGTTCTGGCGGATGCTGCCGCCCAGGAAGACGG
>SLAK01000066.1 GCA_007126855.1 Dehalococcoidia bacterium
ACGGGGGCGCCGTTCATCGAGCGGTCGGCGGAGGTGGAGGGATGATCGAGGGCGGCGGATGGACATTGCTCGCGATCCTGGCCAGCTCCGGGATCATCGGTGTGATCATTTTCTTCCTTGCCGAGGAGCGGCATGGCCTGCGCGCCGCGCTGAACCTGTTCGGCGCGACGGTGAAGCTGATCCTGGTGGGCTTCATCACGTGGGGATATGTGGACGGACAGACCTACGAGGTCCGGTATGCGTTTGTGCTGGACTTCGACCTGGTGCTGCGGGTGGACGCGCTGTCGCTGTTGTTTGCAGGCCTGTCGTCGACGCTGTGGCTGATAACGACGGTCTACGCGATCGGCTACATGGAGGGATCGCCGCGGCGGAGCCGATTCTTCGGCTTCTTCAGCCTGTGCGTGACGGCAACCATGGGGATCACCTTTTCCGGGAACCTGATCACCTTCGTGCTGTTCTACGAGATGCTCACCATCACGACCTATCCGCTGGTGGTGCACCGGGGGACCAACGTCGCGCTGGACGCGGGGCGGACCTACCTGATGTACACGGTGGTGGGCGGCACGACGTTGCTGGTAGGGGTGGTGTGGCTGCACGCGATCGCAGGGCCGGTGGAGTTCGGCGGGGGCGGCGTGCTTGGCGAGGTGGCCGAGGGAAATTCGTGGCAGCTCCGAGCGATATTCGTGGTGCTGGTGGCGAGCCTTGGCGTGAAGGCGGCGCTGGTACCGTTCCATGGATGGTTACCAACGGCAATGGTGGCGCCGGCGCCGGTGAGCGCCTTGCTCCATGCGGTTGCGGTGGTGAAGGCGGGAGCGTACGGGATCATCCGCGTGGTGCACTACGTGTATGGCTCGGACCTGGCGGATTCGCTGGATGTGCTGTTGCCGCTTGCGATTGCGGCGTCGTTCACGATCGTGTTCGGCTCGCTGCGGGCGCTGGCGCAGGAGGACATTAAGAAACGGCTGGCGTTTTCGACGGTGAGCCAGCTTTCGTACATCACACTCGGCGCGGCGCTGCTTGGGCCGATCGCGGCGGTGGGCGCGCTGGTACACCTGGTGCACCAGGGAATCATGAAGGTGACGTTGTTCTTCTGCGCCGGGAACATGGCGGAGACGCTGGGCATCCACAATGTCTCCGAGATGGACGGCGTGGCGCGGCGGATGCCGGCGACGATGACGGCGTTCACCGTCGGTGCTATTGGGATGATCGGCTTGCCACCGATCGCGGGGTTCATCAGCAAGTGGCACCTGGGGCTGGGGGCGCTGGAAGCAGGGCAGGAGTGGGTGATCCTGATCCTGGCGACGAGCACGCTGCTGAACGCGGCGTACTTTTTGCCGCCAATCTACGCGGCGTGGTTCAAGCAGCCGCATGAGGAATATCCACCGGCGGAGGGCCGGCTGGAGACAAGCTGGCTCCTTTTGCTGCCGGCGCTGACGACCGCGATGCTTTCGTTGCTGGCGGGGATGCTGGCGGCTATGCCCTATAGCCCGCTGGACCTGGCGGGGCTGGCGGTGAACCCCTCATGAGCGGCGCGCTGATCCTCATCGCGATGTTCCCATTTGGGCTGGCCGTGGCGATGATGGCGATACCGCCGCTGCGCGGGCCCTTCGTGCGCATCGCGCCGCTGACGGCGGTACCGGCGCTGGTGGTCTCGCTTGCCGCGGGGACGGTGGATACCGGGGAAGTGCCGTGGCTGCTGCTGGAGACGCTCGTTGGCCTGGACACGACGGCGCGGGTGTTCCTGTTCCTGAGCGGGCTGCTCTGGGGTTTCGCGGGGTGGTATGCGCGGGCATACATCCGCCACGAGATCCACGAATACCGCTTCCACGCCTTCTATCTGCTGGCGATGAGCGGCAACTTCGGGCTGATCCTGGCGCAGGACCTGGTGACCTTCTACGCGTCGTTCGCACTGATGACCTTCTCGTCGGCGGGGCTGATCGTGCACGACGCGACGCGGGAGGCGGTCCGCGCAACGTCGGTGTACATCATCCTGGCGATCATCGGGGAGTTCCTGCTGCTGGTGGGGTTGTTCCAGGCGGCGATGGACGCGAACTCGCTGGAGCTGGCGCTGATCCCCGAAGCGGTAGCGATGGCGGACAACCGGGACGTGACCATCCTCTTCCTGCTGACGGGCTTCGGGATCAAGGTGGGGGCGCCGGTACTGCACATGTGGCTGCCGCTGGCGCACCCGGCGGCGCCAACACCGGCCAGCGCGGTGCTGAGCGGCGTGATGATCAAGGCTGGATTGCTGGGCTGGATCCGCTTTGTGCCGGGCGGGTTCGACGACTTTGTTACATGGGGCTGGTTGTGCGTTGGGGTGGGCATGTTCGCGGCGTTCGCCGCGGTGCTTATCGGGCTGGTACAGGAGAACCCGAAGGTGACGCTCGCGTATTCGAGCGTGAGCCAGATGGGCATCATGACGACGGCATTCGGGATCGGGTTGATCGACGCGGACGCGTGGCCCGCGATCCTTGCGGTGCTGGTGCTCTACGTGCTGCATCACGGGATGGCCAAAGGCGCGTTGTTCCTGGGCGTGGGGATAGCCGACACGGTGGCCTGGCAACCAAGGGCGCGCATCGCCGCGTTCGCCATCATGGCTGTAGCGGCGCTGGCCCTAGCGGGGGCGCCGCTGACCAGCGGGGCGCTGGCGAAGGGGGCGCTGAAGGATGAGCTTGGCTGGACAGGGGAATGGTCGGCGACGCTGACCTGGGTGCTCGCGTTCAGTTCGACGGCGACGACGCTGCTCATGGCGCGATTCATGGCGGAGATGGCCCGCGCGATGCGGATACCCAAGCACATGCCGTCGGCCGGGATGTGGGCGCCCTGGCTGTTCGTGGTCGGAGGGGCGCTGACCGCTACCTGGGCGGCGCCGGCAGTGTTCGGCCTGGATATCGCAGTGGCGGACATGATGGAGGCCTCGAAGGTGTGGGACGCGGTGTGGCCGGTGCTGCTTGGCGCGGGCATTGCGGCGGCCGGGTGGTGGCAACGGGCGAGGTTGGCGCGATACGTGGGTGTGATCCCCCCGGGGGACGTGGTGAAGCTTGCAGAAATCGTATTCCGTCGTGGCGTGCGGCCGGGTGCGACGGAGACGGGCGTGTTCGCAGGGCGGCCGACGCTGAATTGGGGGCAGTTTTCGTACCGGGTGGGAAGCTGGATCGGGTCGGAGACGAGCGTGCGGAGCGAGACGCGGCTGGCGAGCTGGCGCATACTCGGCGTGGTGTTGCTGGCGGTGATGCTGGGACTTGTGGGGTTGCTATCGTGGCACGCGTGAACGGGCGGCGGCCGGCAAGCCCGGCCTGGCAGCGCTGGGGCTTCTCTATCGCGGGACGCGGCGCGCTGATGGCCTTCGGGTGGTGGGCGTTGACCGGGGGCGACCTGCGCTACTGGTTGCTTGCGCTCGGGATCATCGGCAGCGCGACAGCGGCGTCGCTGTTTGTTACGCCGCCAGGACACCGGCGATGGCACCCGGTGGCGATCTTGCGCTTCGCCTGGTTCTTCGGAGTGCAGTCGGTGATTGGCGGCATCGATGTGGCGCGGCGGGCCTTCGACCCGCGGATGCCGATCGCGCCGGGGATACGGTGGTACCGGCTGCATACGCCGAGCGAGGCGAGCCAGGTGCTGATCGCCGATACGGTGAGCCTGCTGCCGGGTTCGGTCGGCGTGGAGCTGGAAGATGGCGGGCTTACCGTGCATGTACTCGACACGGCGATGCCGGTGGAGAAGACACTGCTCAGGCTGGAAGAGCGGGTGGCCGACCTGCTTGGTGAACCCTGGGAAGAGGAGCCGGCATAGCAGCGTGCCGATCAGCCCTGCTTGCGGAAGTGCGGGATGACCTCGGTGGCGAAGCGTTCCAGGCGGGGATTGACCTGGGACGGGTGCATGCCGGGCG
>SLAK01000303.1 GCA_007126855.1 Dehalococcoidia bacterium
GCGGATGGCGAGGGCGTGCCCGTCGTCGTCCTTCGTCATCTCCGCCTCGGTGACGTTGAGGGTCAAGAGTGGCGGGAGGCTCGGGATGACCAGCGTTATCGAGTCGCCCGCGCTTTCCAGCGCCTCGACGGCGTCGCTGTAGCTCTGGCCGTCCAGGTCGATGCCGTCGTCGTCGCTGGCTGTGACGGTGACCGTTGTGAAATCGGTCGCACTGGCGGACCGGTCCAGGAGGAGCGCAGGCACGATTGCCGCTGCCACGAGCAGCGCTGCCATTATCGTGATGGAACGCCTGCGGGGCGCATGCCGCCGGATCGCCGCGGAACACCTTGCGGCCAAAGTTGTGGATGATTCAGAAGGTGACATGGAGCGCTACCCCGCCTTTCGTGTACGCGAAAAGGCCTCCGCGGGAGGGCCGACGTTGGACGCCGGTCCTCCCGGGTGGCCTGTAGGAATTGGACTGCTAGTTCACCGCGATGGAGATCGAGGCGAATGAGGTGGCCGTGCCGACCGCGGAGGAACACACAGGCCGATCGTTGGGGTCAAGCCGCGGAATGGCTGCCAGTGAGTTACAGCTCGGCATGTGCGCCGTGATAGTTGCGTTCCCATACCCATGGGTGGAGACAACCGTCCAGGTGTCTCCGCCGGTGTCGATCCGGCCGCTGGGCCGGGAAATCGTGACGTTGCACTCGGGGGCGCCAAGAATCACGGTTCCGCCTGGCCACAGTTGAGCCGGGATGATATTGCCGTCGCTAACACTGGCCATGGTGTGCGAAAGCGTCGTCGAATCGCAGGTGGGCGCAGGCTGAATGTCACTGCACATGATGGTGGCTTGCTCAGTGAAGCCGACCATCGTTTCACCTTCTGGACAAACCTGTCCGGCGAGCCCAGATACACCGGGGATGCCCTGTGGCCCGCGTTCACCTTCCGGACCCTGCTCGCCCTGCGGACCTTGCTCGCCCTGGGGGCCCTGCTCGCCCTGCGGACCTTGCTCGCCCTGGGAGCCCTGTTCACCCTGCGGACCCTGCTCGCCTTGTGGGCCTTGCTCGCCCTGGGGGCCTTGCTCGCCCTGCGAGCCCTGCTCGCCCTGTGGACCCTGTTCGCCTTGCGGCCCCTGTTCGCCTTGCGGCCCCTGTTCACCCTGGATGCCCTGCTCGTTCCACGAGATGGGCAGCTCGGGTGTGCGGCAGTCGTCGTGCGATTCAACGATGCGCAATTGTCCTTCGATGTTGTGGTAGCAGCCCTTGATAAGTTCGCCGTCGTCGCTGGACTCGTTCGCATACACGGCAGCGCCACCGACTATCGCGACACCGAGTCCTACGGCCGCGATCCAGGCGAGCCACCATTGCCTGGCTTTCAAAACTGATGCGTTCAAGAATTCGCCCCCTTCAAATTGCTGAGTCTGTGTGTGCCGTCACTCCGTGCCCCGCTCAACGTGGACCGTCACCGGCCCGGACCACACTTCGGGCATCGATGCCCCGAAACCGGGTATATGGGCGCTCATCCATGCGGCGGCGCGCCGGTTGGTCTCCATCGCGCTCGCTTCGTCGCTGCAGACGGTCACCGCAAACATCCCGTCACGGGTGCGCACGAGCTCGTAGCTCACGAGCCCGGGCGTCGCCAGCAACACATCGATCAGATCCGCCTTTTTCCGCTCAAGCTCCGCGGCTACGGCCGGCTTCATCCCCAGGTAACGGCGCACAGTGCTGAACACCCGCGGAACGCTACGCGGATGTAATGGAAACGTCGTCCGTAGAAATGCGTATGTTGCTGAGAAGTTTCGGGGTGGTGGACGTACGGCGGTCAGTCTGCCGTGCCGGCGTTTTCCTGTGCGACCAGGTTCGCGATGCCCACCCGCGATCGGGTCCCCAGCTTGCGCCGGATGCGCTCCACGTGCGTGCGCACTGTCGCTTCCGAAACCACGAGGCGTTCGGCGATCGCGGCGTTGGTCAGGCCCCTGGCAACCAGGCCCGCCACCTCCCGCTCCCGCGGCGTAAGCGCCGCCAGCGGCGACTCCGCCGGTCCCTCCGGCGGAAGGTCCTCCAGCGAAAGCGCAGCCTCCGCGGCCTCGTCGAGGGACAATGCGCGGCCCCTGGTCCACGCTTCTGCAAAGCTTCGGGCGCCGAGGGTATCGCGGACCGTTTCGATATCGTCCATGAGGGATTGACCGTCGGCGCCTGTAAGGATCGAGCCGGTTGATTCGCGCAAGGCGCTGGCCGCGCCGAAGAGCAGAGCGGCCCGCGTCGGCTGTCCCTGGCCACTGGCTGCCCGGGCGAGTTCCTCGATACACGGGGCCAGCTCGTTGCGGGCTTCCAGCGGCTGAAGAAGACGGACTGCTTTTCGGACGAGCTCGGTGGCCCGGGCATGGTTGCCTCGGCGGCGTACAAGCCGTGCCAGCCGCGCTTCGAATCGTCCCGTGAGCCAGCTTGGGGCATCCGGAAAGTCCAGCAGCGTGCGCGCCTGCTCCAGGAGGGACTGGGCTTCCTCGGCGCAGCCTTTTTGGTCAGCAACAGCACTGAGTCCCCCGAGGCTCCAGGCGGTAACGGACGTCGAATCCGACTTCTCGCCGATGCGGAACGCGTCCGTGTACAGTTCGCCGGCTTTCTCCAGGTCGTTGGCGTCGAGGGCGACATCCGCGAGGAGGGCAAGTGCATAGGCTTCTGCATGCGGCTCGGCAGCGTTGCGGAAGAACTCCAGGGCTTCGGTTGCAAGCGCTTCTGAACGCGCCGGATTGCCCACAAGTTGCGCGAAGTTCGAAGCTTCCAGCATCGCCATCGCCCGCAGCGCAGGCGATACATCGTCCGCAACGGACAGGCCTGCCTGGAGGTGGCCATCGGCCGTCCGCAAGTCGCCACGTATCCGCCAGAACACCCACAACGTGAGGCAAATACGGAGCGCTGTCGCACCGTCTCCATCGTGCTCGGCCCAGCGGAGCGCGGCCAGCAGGCTTTCATACTCTCGCTGGAGCTTGCCGAGCTGCTCAGGGGACAGGGATGGCGCCGTCCACTTCGTCGAACTCGCTTGCTCGGCATAGGTGCGGTAGTAACGGGCGTGCGCCCGAAACGCTTCCGGTAGCTCACCCGCTTCACGAAGCCGCTGGATTGCGTATTCGCGGATTGGCATGAGTGTGCGGTAGCGATGTGTTCCATCGACGTCTTCGGCAATCACAAGCGAGTGATCGACGAGCACGGCCAGCGTTGCGAGCACGTCGGAAGCATCACCATCGATACGTTTCGAGATGGCTTCCGCGGCCTGGAGTGTCCAGCCTGGGGAGAATCCACCCAGCCGCCGGAAAAGCTGCTGTTCACGCGGCGAGAGGAGATCGTAGCTCCAGTCCAGGGCGGCGGCGACCGTCTCGTGCCGCGATGGGGTGGCTACCTGGCGTCCGCGCAGCAGCTCGGCGGAAGCGAGCCGTTCGGCGATTTGCTGCGGGGAAAACGCGGCAACACGGGCTGCAGCGAGTTCCAGGGCGAGGGGCAGCCCCCCCAGGCGGCGACAAATTTGCACTACAGTGGAAGCGTTGGCCCTGGTGAGCTCGAATGCGTGACGGGCAGCGCGAGCGCGCCTGACGAAGAGCGCCACGGCTGGCACCTGCGCCAGCTCCGCCACCGGGGGGAGAGCGACGGGATCGGGGAGTGCGAGTGGCTCCACGTAGAAGACCGCTTCGTCGCGGACTTTCAGGGGGACACGGCTCGTTGCCAGTACACGAAGGCCGGGGCAATGCGAAAGCAGGGTGTCGATGAGTTCGGCCGCCGCTTCGCCCACCTGCTCGCAGTTGTCGATCAATAGCAGCACCTGGCGTGGCTGGAGATAGGACTGCAGCCGCTCAACAGGTTCGCTCCCCGCGTCCTCCGCCAGCCCGAGCGCCTCGCCGCAGAAGACAGCAAGGTCGGTGTCTGCGTCTGCGAGTTCGAGCCGAACGAGCCAGACCCCGTCGGTGAGCTCGTTCATCACCTCCCGGCCGACTTCGAACGCCAGGCTCGTCTTGCCCGCTCCCGGCGCGCCCACGAGGGTAACCAGTCGTCGGTCGCCGTGGAGGACCAGGTCTCGCACGCCAGGCAGATCGGCTTCCCGGCCGATCAGCTGAGTCCGCCGGACTGGCAGGTTCGAAAGGCGCGTGCTCGCGACGGCCCCCTGCCGGTGCGAGCCGTCTGTCAGCGTGGAGCCCTCATCCGCCACACACCATCTCCCAAACCAGGCTAGCGCGGCGAGGCCACACGGCTGCCTATCCTACACGAAAGCTACTAACGAGTCGTGCGCGGTGTGACCGGGAGTATGCTCATCAGGATCGGTCCTAAAATTCAGCCAACCAATGCGTGGTCGTTTATAAGTTGGCCGATATGCCAACGGCCGTGCGCCGGACCAGTGATGTGTTAGTCGGTGCCCTTGGCCCGGCGATGATAACAGTTCGACGACGGCCGGCCTTGCCGGATCGCCATATCTATTCAGCAGCTTGGCAGCGTTCCACCGGCGTTCTGGAGCACAACATTGCTCCGCAATCGCTGCGTCTCGCCGGCGGCTCTCCACAGTATTTCCTTCGAGCCATCCGAAGCCCGCGCAACGTGGAGTCCTCTCGTAACACCGTGAACGGGTGGCAGAGGCCCTGTCACCAGGCGGCATGCTGGAAGGCAGGCAGCAGGGCGGGGATTGTTAATCCGCGCACTATCAATCAATCAATGACTCGCCGCGCCGACGCGCTCGTCCAGGTCGCGGATGCGGCGGCTGAGGACTTCCAGCAGCTCGATGGCGAGGTCGGGATCGCTGCGCAGCTCGGCCATGAAGTCGGAGCGGGGAAGGGCCAGGCAGTCCGTGGGCTCCAGGGTTTTGACCGTGGCGCTCCGGCGGCGGTGGTCGAGCAGAGCCATCTCGCCGAAGAAGCCGCCGGGGCCGACTTCGTCGAGCTTCGTGCCGCCGCGGGTGATTTCCGCCTTGCCGCTGGTGACGATGAACATGCCGACGCCTTCGTCGCCTTCGGCCACAACGGTATGGCCGGCATCGAAATGCCGTTCGCGCAGGGCGCGGCTGATGCGTTCGAGGGATTTCTTGCTGAGCTGCGAGAACAGTGGGACCTGGGCCAGGGGGTTTATTGTCTGGGCCATGTGTTTGTCCTTGTGGTCATACTCTCCGGCCCGGTCCGCAAATCGCTTTCCGGGTGAACGCCGTGGGCTGGCGGGCCGAAGGCAGGCGCAGTCTAATCCATACACGAAAGGACTGCGACCAATCGAAGCCATTGTCGGTGAGCTACTTCACGCGCGAGGCGGCCTCAGCTCCGGATGCCGGAGATGACGTAGGCGGGGAAGGTGCGCGCCAGGCCCTTCAGGTTGCGGTCGCCCGCGTGGGCGCCGTCGACGCGATCCCTGACCATACTGTAGACGCGCTCGCTGACCAGCACCTGGCCGCCCTCCGCTTCGTCGCAGAGGCGCGCCGCCAGGTTGGTGACGGTGCCGATGGCGGTGTATTCGTAGCGCCCTTCGAAGCCGACCTGGCCACAGGTCGCGTAGCCCATGGCGATGCCGGCGCCCATTTCGAGCCGGTGGCCGCGTTTTTGCCACTCTTCGCTCAGGGCCGAAGCGCGGTCCCGCATGGCGATGCCGAGCTGCACTGCCGACCAGGCGGCGTCGTCGCAGGGGATGGGGTCGTTGAAGAAGACCATCATGCCGTCGCCGGTGAACTGCGCCAGGGTGCCGCCGTGGTCGAAGATGAGTGTCCCGACGGCGTCGTGGAATTCCTGGAGCACCGACATCACGTCCTCGGGTTCGGCTGTTTCGGAAAAGGGGGTGAAGCCGCGCAGGTCGCAAAAAAGGACGGCGATCTCGCGCCGGTGGCTCTTGAGCAAGTCCGCGCCGCCGGAGCGGATGGCCTGGGCCAGCTCGGGAGGGACGAAGCGCTGCATCAGGCTGAGGCGCTCGACTTCCTGGACTTTTTCGGCCACGCGCTGCTCGAGCTGCGAATTCCAGGCAGTCAGCTCTTCGGCCTGGCGCGTGACGGTGTTGAGCAGCTCCTTTTCGCGGTCGTGCAGGCGCTTCTTTTCCAGGCAGGCGCCGATCCGGGCCTTGAGCAGCACCGGGTCGAATGGCTTGGAGAGATAGTCGTCCGCGCCAAGCTCGATGCAGCGGACCATGCTGTCCATCTCGTCGAGCGCCGAGATCATCAGGACGGGAATATCCCGCAGTGCGTGGTCTTCGCGCCGCGCTTCGAGCACGGCATAGCCATCGAGCAAGGGCATCATCAGGTCGAGGAGGACCAGGTCGACACTGCCCCCGGCCATCATTTCGAGCGCAGCGCGGCCGTCGCTCGCTTCGACCACCGCATAGCCCAGCCGCTGCAAGCGCCGCGATAGGAGTTCGCGGTTAGCCTGGTCATCGTCGACAACCAGGATGGTGTCAGTGCCGGTCTCGGTGGACAGTCGCGCTTCGATGGAGTCGCCGTGCCCGTGATGTGGTGCTGCATCCCCGTGCAGCTCATCGACCAGGGATTGCAGTTGGGCAGCGGCGCTGGTGATCCGCTCGACATCGTGGGCGAAGCCGCTATCAGTTTCCGCGCGCAGGGCAGCGATGTGGGGCTGCATCTCGTCGTTTGCCGCGCTCAGCGCCTGGATGGCCGGTGAGCCGGGGTCGTGTTCCTGGATGTTGCCGATGGCGGACAGCGCGCGTTGCGCGAGTTCGTGGACGGTGGTGAGTGTCTGCCGCAGCGGCTCGGGGATGTCCGGCTCTTCGAGCATGAGCTGGGCGTAGCCGACGATGGCGTTAATGCTCGTGCGCAGCTCATGGCGCATCCAGGGCATGCCTTCCGATGTGGTCGCGGAAGGCGCCGCGCGGCCGTGACGGTCGCTCCACTGCGTCTGGTCGGTCATCCGCCGTTCCCCTTTACGCCGAGGGCATCCATTTTGCCAAGCAGGCGCGAAATGTCGATGGGCTTCACGTCGTAGTCGTTGCAGCCAGCCTCGATAGCGCGTTCGCGGTCGCCATCCATGGCGTGCGCGGTGAGTGCGATGACCGGGAGACTGGCGAGGCCGGGGTCCTGGCGGATGCGCCGCGTCGCTTCCCAGCCGTCGATGACGGGCAGGCTCATGTCCATGAGGACCAGGTCGGGCTGCTCGCGCCTGGCCATGGTCACGCCTTCCTCGCCGTCCACCGCGATGAGGACGGTGAAACCGCGCCGCTCGAGCCGGCGGGAGAGCATATCGCGGTTCATTTCGTTGTCTTCGACGAGCAGGATCTTCGGCATGGTGGCTTCCTCAACCTGGTTCAGGTGTGTTTCTGTGGTCTGTTCATTCGTCTCTTGTCCCGGGGACGGTGGCTCGCCGCATCATTTCGCGGACCTGCTCAAGCAGCGCGTCGCGTGAAACGGAGCCCTTCTGCAGGACGCGGAGCACGCCGCCATTGAGCGCTTCCCGCTCGGCTTCGGTCATGTCCTTGGCGGTGAACACGACGATGGGGATGTTTTGCCAGGCGTCGTTGGCGCTGAGCTCGGCGACGAACCCGAAGCCATCCATGCCCGGCATCACCAGGTCGAGGAGGATGAGCGCCGGCGGATGCGCGGCCACATGCTGGAGCGCCTCGTGGCCGTTGGCGGCCACCTGCACGGTCCAGCCGTCCCGTTCGAGCGAGCGGCGCAGCATGTCGCGGGTATCCGGGTCGTCGTCGACGACAAGGATTGGTCCACCGTTGTTCACGTGCTCGCGGAGCAAAGCCGCGAGGTGCTCGCGCTCGACCGGTTTCGTCATGAAGCCAGCGGCGCCCAGGGTGAATCCGAGGCTGGCGTCGTCCAGCATGGTGAGGACGAAGACGGGGATCCCGGCGAGTTCGGGATCTTCCTTGAGGGCTGCGAGGACCTGCCAGCCATCCATCCCGGGCATGAGGATGTCCAGCGTTATCGCATCGGGGCGCGGGTGCTGTGTTGCCCGGCGCAGGCCCTCGGCGCCGCCCGCGGCTGTCTCCACGCGATAGCCGTCGCGTTCGAGCATTCGGCGCAGCACCTCGCGGGCATTGGGGTCGTCATCGATCACGAGCACCAGGGGGCTGGCCGGTTCCGTGCTGCCGGTTATCTCGGCCGGCTGCTCTGCGGGCTGGAGCGGCTCAACTTCAACGGGCAGCAGCATGGTGAAGGTGGACCCCGCGCCAGGTTCGCTCTCGACGGTGATGTCGCCCCCCATCAACAGACAGAAGCTGCGGCTGATGGCGAGGCCCAGCCCCGTGCCGCCGTACTTCCGCGTGGTGGATGCGTCCGCCTGCGAGAAGGCCTCGAAGAGACGGCTCATCTGCTCATCGGTCATGCCGATGCCGGTGTCGCGCACGGTGAAGTGGACTTCGGGGCTGCCGCTTTCGCCGGTGGTGCGCTCGACGCGCAGCTCGACGGTGCCCTGCTCGGTGAATTTTGCCGCGTTCGAAAGCAGGTTGAAGAGCACCTGGCGGACTTTCGTCTGGTCGGCGCGCATGCTGCCGATCGCCGGGTCGCACTCGATAAGGAAGCGGTTGCCGTTGCGGTCCATGAGCGGGCGGACGATCGGCTCGGCGTCCTGGACCATCCGCGCGATGTCGAACTCCTCGATGAAGAGGGTCATCCGTCCGGCTTCGACCTTCGAAAGGTCGAGGATGTCATTGATGAGCGAGAGCAGGTGGCGCGCCGATGAGAGGATTTTCTCCAGGTCGGGGATGGGCGCCGGGTTGTCGAGGTCTTCGAACTCCTCGATCAGCATCTCCGCGTAGCCGATGACGGCGTTCAGCGGCGTGCGGAGCTCGTGGCTCATGCTGGCCATGAACTCGGACTTGTGCTTGCTCGCGATCTCCAGCTCGCGGCTTTTCTCTTCAACCTCGCTGAAGAGGCGCGCATTCTGGATCGCCAAAGCTGACTGGTTGGCGAAAGTCTCGACCAGTTCGACGACGTGCTGGTCGAAACCGCCCGGTTCGCGCTTGGTGAGGACCAAACCACCCAGCACGCGGCCTTCGCGCAGGAACGGAGCACCCAGGAGGGCACGGTAGCCTGCGTCCAGGATCAGGCTCTGAACGGGCCCCTGGTACTCGGTGCGCGTGTCGGTGATTTGCACCGGCTCGCGCATGGCCCCCGCGAGCCCGATCGCTCCCTCGCCGATGCGCAGCGGGACTTCGCGGAGCCGCGCCGCAAGTTCGGCGGGGATATTGTGCGTGGCACGCAACGTAAAGAGTCCCGCCTCCTCGTCGAATTCGTAGACGGCGCCGCCGTCGGTGCCTGCCAGGTCGTTTGCGTGGCGGACGATGGTGGCCAGCACCTGCTCAAGGTCGAGCGTCGAGTTGATCATCTGGCCAACCTGGCCCAGCGCCGTGAGCTGATTAACCGTTTCGATCAGCTCCCGCGTCCGCGCCTCGAGCGCGTTGAACAGGCGAGCGTTTTCGATGGCGATGACCGCCTGCCTCGCGAAAGCTTCCAGCAGCGCGATCTGCCGGTCATCGAAGGGCCCCTCAGCATGGCGCCAGACGCCGATCGCGCCCAGTACCTCGCCGCCGCTGATGAGCGGGACCTGCGAGACGGATCCTATCGGGGCCGCGTTGAACACGGGCGCGCCACCGGGGTACCGCGCCGAAAGCGCATCGGGGCCGCCCCATGCGTGCTGAAGCCGCCGTTCGAGGATAGCTCTCCCGAACGCGGTTTCCGGGTTCGGCGGCCGGTTCCAGATAGTGTGGTCGCGTAGGCTCAGGCTCTGGCTGTCTCGCCGGAACTCGCTCCCCAGCAGCAGGACCCCCTCTTCCACCATCGCGACCACCGCATTGCTCGCGTCGCACAGCTCCGCCGCGCTCCGCGCGATCGCATCGAAGACCGGCTCCGGCGATTTCGGCGACTGGCTGATGATTTCCAGCACCTGGGACATCGCCGTCTGACGGTCGAGGGCTTCGGTCACCTCGCGATTCCGGTCTTCGAGCGCATTGAACATCCGCGCGTTCTCGATCGCGATAACCGCCTGCCTCGCGAAGGCCTCAAGGAGCGCGATTTGCCGGTCGTCGAAGGGCCTCTCGACCTGGCGCCAGAGGCCGATCGCGCCCAGCACTTCGTTGCCACTGGTCAGGGGAACGAGGGCCAGCGACCGGATCTGGCCAGCGAGGAAGCGGGGCGCCCCGTTAGGGTACCGTGCCGCGAGCTCTTCGGGACTGCCCCAGGCGTGCTGGATATGCCGCTCGAGTATCACCCGTCCGAAGGCCGTTTCGGGATCGGGCGGTCGGCCCCAAATCGGCTGGTCGCGATGGCTGAAGTCTGTGCCAATGCGGCGAAACTCGCTGCCAAACCGAAGCATTCCGTCGTCCACCAACGCCACCACCGCATTGCTGGAGTTGCACAGCTCCGCGGCACTCTGGGCAATCGCGTCGAAGACCGGCTCCGGCGATTTCGGCGACTGGCTGATGATCTCCAGCACCTGGGACATCGCCGTCTGGCGGTCGAGTGCTTCGGTGACCTCGCGGTTGCGCGCTTCGAGCGCATTGAACATCCGAGCGTTCTCGATTGCGATGACGGCCTGGCGGGCGAAGGACTCCAGCAGGGCGATCTGCCGGTCATCGAAGGGCTGCTGTGCCCGGCGACGAACGCCAATAACGCCAAGGATGTCCTCACCCCGCACCAGCGGTACATGGACAAAGGAGCCCACGCCGGAGGCGAACACCGCGGCGCCATTCGGGTATTTCGCGGTGAGCTCTTCCGGCGATCCCCAATCCTGGATCATGCGACGCTCGATGATGCCGCGACCCAGGGCGGTATCCGGGTCCGGCGGTCTCCCCCAGGTGACCATCGTCTCCCCGGCGCTGGGGATGGACTCGTCTGGCCGGTACTCGCTCCTGAGGTTGATGACACCGTCTTCGATGAGCGCCACCCATCCATCGTTGGAATTGCAGAGTTCCGCCGCGCTCCGGGCTATGGCTTCGAACACCGGCTGCGGCGAGGTCGGTGACTGGCTGATGATCTCGAGCACCTGGGACATGGCGGTCTGGCGGTCGAGTGCCTCGGTGACTTCGCGATTCCGGTGCTCCAGCTCCCGGATCAGCCGCGCATTCTCTATCGCGATGACAGCCTGGTCTCCAAGGCTCTGGAGTACCACAAGGTTCTTATCCGTGAATGGTGTCGCCCGGTCCCGGATGACCACCAGGGCGCCCGCAGCCGCGCCGCTGCGCCGCAGCGGCACCGCCAGCGCCGCTAACTCGGTCCGGCCATCCCTGCGCTGGATCGCGGCTGCTCCAGGATAGGCGTCCTCCCACTCTTCGATCCTGCCGCATACCTGGACAGGCTCATTGGCCGTCACAACGCTCCAGGAAAAGTTGGCTCCCTCCGGGTCGAGGTCCGCATCGGTGCCGTCGAGCGCTTTGACATGGAAACCGCCGAATCCATAGCAGGCATACAACAGATCCCCGGCGATATACCCAAGGGATGAGTGGTCCGCCTCAGTGAGGCGTTCGGCAGCACGCGCTATCTCGGGCAGCGTCGCTTCCAGGTCGCCGGGTGACGACGCTACGATTCGAAGCAGTTCGGCCATCACGGTCTGCTGTTCGAGCGCCTCCGTCACCTCACGGTTCCGCTCCTCCAGCTCGTTAAACAGCCGGGCGTTCTCGATCGCGATCACGGCCTGGTCGGCGAAGGCTTCGACCAGGCTGATCTCCGGCGCTGCGAATTGCCGGGCCACGGTGCGTGCCACCTGGAGCACGCCCATCACCTCGCCGTCGTGGAGCAGCGGCACGCTCAACCAGGACATCTCCGGCTGGTCGCGGTACGTTTCCGGCAGCTTCGGGAATCGCCGCCGGACTTCCGGCACGGATCCCCAGACCTGCACCGGCTGGCGGGTCTCGACGGTCTCGCCCACGATCCGCCCGGCGTGTGGACCGGTATGGCCCGGAGGCAGCAGCAACTGTTCCGCGCCAGCCCTGGCGAAGCGTGCGGAGAGGTGCGCCATCTCGCCGTCAATGAGATAGAGGTGGGCGGCTTCCGCATTGCACAGCCAGACCGCCCGTTCGGCGACGGTATCCAGCACCGGCTGGGCGTCCGTCGCGGAGCGGCTGATGATGTCCAGCACTTCGGCCATCGCGGCCTGGCGGTCGAAGGCCTCGGTCACTTCGCGGTTGCGTTCTTGCAGGTCATTGAACATGCGGGCGTTCTGGATAGCGATGACCGCCTGGTCGGCAAAGGCTTCGAGCAAGGAGATGTGCGACGGAGTAAACCCCGCGAGCTGGCTGCTCTGGACGACGAGCAGGCCTATCGGCTCGTTGTTGTGCATGAGCGGCACGTGGACCATGGACTTTGCCGGCGCCGTTTCCAGCACCTGCCGGTTGGCCTCTGAGGTGTGGCTCTCGAGATCCTCCACGTGCACGGACTGTCCTGTCCTGAGTGCGCGCACGCGCGCTGACAACGGATCGTCGAGCCTAACGGTGAGCGCCGACTCGGGGATACGCTCGAGCAGCTCCCAGTCCGACGCCGCCAGCGGCATGAGGCGTTCGCCTTCGATCCCGAAGACCATCGTGGCGGTGGCGTCGGCAGACCGGCAGAGGTCGAGCGCACTCCTGGCGATTGCCTGGAGCACGGCGGTGGCGTCGCCGGGACTACGGCTGATGATCTCCAGCACCTCCGCCAGCGCGGTCTGCCGCTCGAGCGACTCGGTGAGTTCCTGGTTGCGCTCGCCGAGCGCCTGCTGTGCCCGTGCCGTTTCGATGGCGGTCGCGCATTGCGTGGCGAACGCTTCCAGCACGGCAACATCGCGTGAGCTCCAGGGCCGGGGCGGCTCAGCGACAACCGAGAGAGCGCCGAGCACTCCGTGGCTACCAGTTATCGGGGCAGCCACCTGGGACCTGTGGGTGCCGGTGGCCGCCGCCTGCTCATACAGTGCGGGGTATTCCCCTTCCCGGAGCAGCGATGTGTCGTTGACGACCTGGGTCCTGGACTCGCGAACGGCTGCCGCAAAGGCAAAGCCTGCCTCGAGTGGCACCCGGGCGCGGTCTTCGGGATAGCCGCGCCGGTCATAGGTGCCTGCACCGGGGCCACCGTAGAGTTCGCCGTCTGCGAGCAGCCAGGTCCTTGCCGCGGTGCCACCCACGAGGTGGAATGACGCCTCGGCTATCAACTGCAATGTGGCATCGAGGTCGGTCGGATGCTGGTTGATGCGTTGCGCTATGGCCGCGATTGCCTGCTCGCGTTCGAATGCTCCGCTGAGCTCGGCTTCGACTTCGCCAAGGCGCGATTCGAGCTCCACCACGCGTGCTTGGAAATCTTTGTGCTCTTGCTCGCCCATCGGCCTGACCCCACAGACCTGGTGAGGATGTCGGCGAGCCAGTATCCCGCCGTTCGGCACTTTGCCCGGTTCCGGCGCCTGGCCGGGCAGCGCCCAGTGCCCTTCCCTCCCGCTGTCGTTGTTAAGACAGAAATCTACGGGAGAACCGCGTGCGATTACTGTACTAGCCCTGTCAACTGGCCGGCGCGCCATGCGGCCCAGTCTCGTGGAACGGGTGCGCCTCTCGCCTGTGCCGTCCCGCCGCCGGGCGAAGCTGGCCCTCGATCGCAAGCGCGTAACCCGGCTCAACGCAGTGGCAGGTTGCCCTGCTGCAAGTCCTCGAAGGGTGGGCAATGCGCCCGGAACGCTATCTCGCCGAGCAGGGCACGGCGGTGTCCCCGCGTGATTATCGCCTCGCTGCCGCCTTCGATGACCCGCTTCTCACCATCGAACACGTACGCCTCGCTCGCTTCCCGGGGGTCGCCGGCGACAGCAGCCTCCAACAGCCGGCCGTCATCAAATGCTACCCGCAGCCGCTGGAGGCGCTCCGCACCGTCGAACACCGAGATGAACTCGACATGAAACGGCGCGCCGTTTCCGTCCATCCCGGTCCCATCGAGCACCAGCCGGACGTTCCGGTTGCC
>SLAK01000301.1 GCA_007126855.1 Dehalococcoidia bacterium
ATGACCAGCTCGGCCGCAATGGCGCGGTTGGTCTTGCCGGCGGCCAGCAGGCGCAGCACTTCGATTTCGCGCGCGGTCAGGCCACCCTGCGATCGACCAACGCTGCCGTGGAGCAGCGATGCCGCACGCTCCCGGTCGGGCAAAGCGCCGATACGTTCGAACTCCCGACGGGCTGCATCGATCTCCATCTCGGCCGAATCCTCGTCGGCCAGTGCCCGGCAGCAGAGGCCGATCAGCACCCGTGTGCGCGACGCCTCGTAGGGCGCCTGTACTTCCTGCCAGCGTCCCCATGCCTCCCGCAGGCTACCCAGCGCCGCGCGGGCATCGCCCTGAGCCAGGCGCACCGCGCCCTCGGCATGGGCCGCGACAGCTTGCAACAACGGCGCACCCAGTTTGCTGGCCAGTGCATCAAGCTCGTCGGCGCCCTGCCGCGCCGCCGGGCTGTCATCCGCAGCCAGCATGATCTCGACATAGGCCGGTAGCAGGCGTGCGCGTGTCATCGGATCCCTGGCTTCGTCCAGGGCCCGGCGGATGTTGGCGGCGGCCTGTTCTGTCTTTGCCTGCGCCAGGCGCAGGAGCGCGAGCCCCGGGTCGGGCCGGCGGCCCTTCTCGGCGGCCTGGCGGTATGCCGTTTCCGCTTCGCTGAACTGCCCACGCAGCCGGTGAAGCTCTCCTTGCTGGTAGAGCGCCATCCCCGCTGCCGCGTCTCCAGCAAGCCATTCGAGCGCGCGGCGGGCTTCGTTGCTCGCGTCGCGCCACGCGCCGTGGATCTGCAGAAGCTCCGCGCGGTACACGACGCACTGACCCCGGAAGGGGATGAGGTCGGGCTGGGCATCGCACCATTCGGTCAGCGCGTGCGTCCATTCCTCGGCCCGCTGGAGGTCGAATATGGAGTGGCAGGCCTCGATCGCAGCGCAGTACACGATCCCGGCCACCAGCGGCGACACTTCCCGCGCCGCGACGGCGACCATGGCTTCGTCGAGCGATGCGAGGCCTTCGCGTGTCTTGCCGAGCTGGAGCAGCGCCTGGCCACGCCCGAGGGAGCTCAGGGTCAGCAGGTCGGAATCGTGAAAGCGTTCACCAACCGCGCCGGCCTGCTCAAAATGCGCCAGGGCCTCGGCGGTGGCACCGGCCTCCAGAGCCTGAAGCGCCACCGGCACGAGGAGGAAGCCCCGTACCACCGTGTCATCCCCGGACTCATCAAGCAGCCGGGCGGCCCGTCCCAGCCATCCACTGCCAAGGGCCACTTCGCCACGACCGATCAGATGGAACCCCAGCCAGAAGGCGCAACGGGCCGCGTTCGTTGTGTCGCCCCGTTCGAGATACGCATTGTATGCGCGTGCCCCGGCACCGTCGCTCTGTTCAGCACGTCCCGTGAGATACGCGGCAGTAGCCAGCCGCTCCAGGTCCTCGGGCGGGAGCGCGATGTCGCGGTCTGCGGCCGCGAGCTGGCTGAACGCGTCGGCCCAGGCATGGCGTTCGAAAGCATCCCGGCCCTGTTCGATTGCGCCAATCGTGCTCATAGCCTGCCACCATGGGAGTGCGCCCGGCTTTCTGTGCCCACCAGTTTACAACAGTCCAGGCCGTCCAAACCCGGCATTCGCCCTTCACCCGCCTTCTTCGCCGTGTAGACTCCAGCGCAAGTGAACGACCGGAGGGCGACGGATGGTCGACGTGTCGTTGTTTGGGCCGCGCGGGAAATTCGAAGACGTGGCCGAAGCGGTGCAGTGCGCCGAGGCGCTCGGCTTCGACGGCTGCCTTTTCGGTGAGCACCACGGGACCCCGCAGAATGAATTCCCGCAGCTCCTGACGCTGATTGCCGCGCTGGCGCCGATGACCACGCGCATCCGGCTCGGCACGTCGATCCTGTTGCTGCCGCTCTACGACCCGATCCACGTGGCCGAGCAGGCGGCGATGATCGACCGCATCTCCGGCGGGCGGCTCATCCTGGGCATCGGCATCGGCTACCAGCCCAACGACTTCCGGCACTTCGGCATCCCCATGCGCCAGCGCGTGAGCCGCTTCGAGGAAGGGCTTGAAGTGATCCGCCGCGCCTGGACCGAGGACGAAGTCACCTTCAGCGGGCAGCGCTACCGCTACCAGGGCGTCCGCGTCTTCCCGCGCCCGGTGCAGGACCCGCACCCGCCGATCTGGATGGCCGCCTGGTCCGACGCCGGGGCGCGCCGCGCGGGCCGTTCCGGCGACGCCTTCGTCACCGATCCTATCCAGAACCTGGCTGCCACGCGGCACTTCGTCGACGAGTACCGTGGCGTCGCAGAGCGGCGCGGACGGCAGCCGCGCGTGGTGCTCATGCGCGAACTGCTCTGCGCGCCCACCCGCGCCGAGGCGGAGGAGCGCTACGGCCCCGGCCTCCTCGCGACCTACCGCTACTACTGGCGCAACGGCGCCTTCAACGAGGAGCTCGAACCCTGGGTCCGCGACATCACAAGCCCGGACCAGATCACGCTCGATACGGTGGTCAGCGACCGCGTGATCATCGGCTCGGCTGAAGACTGCGCCGGGCAGATCGAGCACTGGCTCAACGAGACCGGCGCGGAGCACGTCCAGCTCACCATCCCCGGGCGCGTCGAGACGCAGATTGCGGACGTCACCTTCACGGGGAAGGAACTCGTGCCAAAGCTGAAGGCCATGTGAGTCTGCCGGCTCCCCGTTCCCGGTTCCCGTTCCCAGTCACACCGCCCAGTCGAGATACTGGATGGCTACCCAGCCGGTGAGGCCGCCCTGGGTGCGGACATGAACAAACATTTGCTCGGGCTCGTCCGTCGGTTCGCCATAGAAGGCCGTTGTCTCACCTTCGACAGCCGCCGGAATCCCCAGCAACACTTCCGGGTCGACCACCACCACTTCCGTATCGTCCGGCAGGCAGGCCAGCACGTCGGATTCCAGGGTCGGTTCGATGCGAAGGTTCACGCAGTTCCCCGTGCGGGCCACGGCCAGCGACACGCCGTCGCGGTAGGGCGGCTCTTCGACAAGCGGCGAGAGGACGGTGCCGACCCCGCCCCAGCCTGTACTGTCCAGCGGAATGGCGAAACGCACCTCCCGGCTGGATTCGCCCCAGGGCTCGATGTGCATGGGGGCAGCGCGAAGATGGGGGCCGAGCCAGGAATCGGTTGACCGGTTCCAAACGCGGGAACTGCCAAAGCAGAGCAAGTCCGCGTTGTCGGGGGACGGCTCGGGCGCACCATAGCGGTGCATCTCCCAGTCGTCGCCGTTGAAGGGCGGACGCGGCAGCAACTCCGGCTCCCCATCAACCGACACGAGGTAATAGCGGCGGCTCCTACGCCAGGCCTCGTAGCTATCCACCGCCGGGCTCGTGTCCTGCGATTCCACAACGAATGCGCTTGAGTCCGCCAGCCACCGCCTGCCCACGGGTCTCGAGTGCCAGGGATTGCCCGACAGGACCCGAAAGAGCGATTCACCGGTGTCCGCAGTCACCAGATCCATGTACACCCAGTTTTCGCCATCGCGCAGCGGAATGTGGCCCATGCGAAGCGAACCTGGCACCAGGCGGTATCGTCCATCAGGTGACCAGAATCGCGGCTGCCCAGGCGCGAGCCCATGCTCCTCGCGGCGGCCTCGGAGTTCGCCATCTGCCCCCACGATGAACTCGTGAACCATCGGCCCCTCTTCCGGGTCGCTCATCCAGTATGTGCGCACAAAGAATGTGTCTAGTTTATCGCCTTGCAGGACGGACAGCGGCCCCGGTTGCCCGTCCTCAACTTCCGGTGCCTCGAATCGCGTCGAGCGGCCGCTGTAGGGGTCGACGAAATACACGTCCGTAGCGCCGGAAGAGAATGCAATCGCCTCGCCGTTCCGGGAAAACACCAC
>SLAK01000268.1 GCA_007126855.1 Dehalococcoidia bacterium
CGCTCACCTCCACCACCAGCGCCAGCGCAGGCGCCTTGCCGTTCACCGCCATCCGCTCGCGCAGTTCTTCGTCCCGCACGATCATCGCCCGGCCCTGCACCCGCAGTGTTTCCGCCACCCCGGGCACCATGAAATACAACGCCACGTTCGGCTGCTTGATGATGTTGCTGAAGGTGTCCGCCCGCCGGTTACCGGGCCGGTCCGGTATCGCCAGAGTGTGCTCGTCAAGCACCAGTACGAAGCCGCCCGGGTCGCCCTTCGGCGAGATGTCGTGGTTCCCTTCGCCATCCGAAGATGCGATCAGCACGAAGGGCGACTTCGCAATGAAACTCGCGAAGTGCCTGTCAATGTGGTCGATGGCCTTGCCCGCCGCGCCCGCCGACGGCTCCCCGGTGATTGCCCGGAGCTCCTCTTCAGTCGTGATGATGTCCGTAAAACGCGTGGCTACACTCATCGCCTGCTCCCGGGCTCGAATGCGGCCATGGTACACTTTCGCCGCTGCTTCGCCATCCCTCCAGTGGCACCGCGCTCCAGCTGCTACGAATCCTGTCGAAGCCCCGGCCGTCGCTCCGCTGCCGCAACCTGTTCGGCGAACGCGTGACGGTACCACGAGGCCAGTAGCGGCAGGTACTCGCGCAGGAACTCGTCTGGCAACGCGAAGAGGTCGATCTCGATGTCACGCCGGCAGCGCTGCGCGACGCAGTTGCACCGCCATGTGTCGTCTCCCCAGCTATTGATGCTGTAGTCCGTTGTAACTTCTTCTCCAGCAGCAATGTCACGCCGTGCCACTTTGTAGCGGGCGCCATCAGCGGCCCAGAAGTCGTAGGCGTTCGGATCGCAACTGTGGTTAAAGGTCCCATGTGGGAAGGGCAGAAGCACGGTGCGTTCCGGGTAGTAGTCCAGGCGGGCATCGGTCTCCCGATGCTCCACCCGCGCAATGTCATCCGGCGTAGCGGTGCGGGAGTCGTCCACGCGCCATACGCGCTCGCCCACCCGGATCGGCCGCCGCGCGAACATCCCGAGTCCCTCAATCGGGGAGGGTCGTGGCTCGAGGAGGTCATTCATCTCGCCGTCAGCAATACCACGGCTTGTGCTGCCATCGCTTCACCACGTCCGATAGCGTCCAGCCCTTCCGCCGACTTCGCCTTCACACTCACCTGGCCGACCTCGATGCGCGCGATCTCCGCGATTCGCTCCCGGATGTGCTCGATGTAAGGCGCCAGCTTCGGCCGCTCCGTCGTCACCGTGCTGTCGATGTTGCCGATCTCCCATCCTGCGTCCCGCGCCAGCTCCAGCGCCTTGCGCAGGAAGTCGGCGCTGTCCGCATGCTCGTAGCGCGGGTCGTCCGCCGGGAAGTAGTGCCCGATGTCCCCGAGTGCCGCCGCGCCCAGCACCGCATCCGTAATCGCGTGCAGCAACACGTCGGCGTCGCTGTGCCCCACCAGCCCGGGCCCTTCTTCGATGATCACACCGCCCAGCACCAGCGTCTCGCCTTCGTCGATCCGGTGCAGGTCCGAGCCGAGGCCTATCCGCATCATCCGTGCCGCTCCCGCGCCTGCAGGATCGCCTCAGCGATCGCGATGTCCAGCGGCCGCGTAATCTTCAGGTTCGGCTCCGTCGATGCCACCACCACGCACCCCAACCCCACCCGGTCGAGCATCGCCGCGTCGTCCGTTTCGTCGTTGTCGCTCATCGCCGCCGCGTCCAGCCACGCCTGACGCAGCACCACCTGCGGCGTCTGCGCGGCCCACAGCCGGCTCCGGTCCGGGTGCCCGGCAATCGTGCCGTCGCGAACCTCTTTGATGGTGTCCACCACCGGCGTTGCTGCAATTGCCCCGGGATGCCCCTCTGCCGCGGCGATCGCCCGCTCGATCAGCTCTGCCGTCACCAGCGGTCGCGCCCCATCATGGATAGCGACATAACGCGAAATCGAAGCCCTCAGCCCCGCCTCCACACTGTCGCGCCGCCGCTCGCCACCGTCGACCAGCGCAGTCTCCACCCCGGGAGCGTGCTCCCGCGCGATCCGCGCAAGCTCGGCATGGTCTTCCTGCCGCGCCACCACGACCACGCGCGCCACCGAGTCCGCCGCCCCGAACGCCCGCAGCGACCACGCGATCACCGGCCGCCCGCACAGCAGCTCCAGCACCTTGTTCCGCCCGCCAAAGCGCTGCGACGCCCCGGCGGCCACGATCACGCCGTCGACCTGCATGGCTCAACCCTACCATCGGGACTCGCTGCGCTGGAGTGGCAGCCTGACAGTCGGCCCATTTGCGGCAATCTTCCCTGCGCATTTGGGCACGGCCCCTGCCTTCGCTACGATGGGGAGTGTTGATGGCCAACGATCGGTTGGGAGGAGGCACCATGAGCGCGACCATTGAAGACCTGCTGGCACGCGTATCCAAACCGGCGCGCTACACCGGTGGCGAGTGGAACACCGTGACCAGGGACTGGTCCAGCGTCGACTCACGCTTCGTCCTCGCCTACCCCGATGCCTACGACATCGGCATGTCCAACATGGGCCTGGGCATCCTCTACGACCTGCTCAACCAGCGCGACGACGTGCTCTGCGAGCGCACCTTCGCCCCCTGGGACGACATGGAATCCGAGATGCGCCGCGAAGGCGTCCCCCTCTGGAGCCTGGAAACCCGCCACCCCGTGCGGGACTTCGACCTGGTCGGCTTCACGCTCCAGTACGAGATGACCTACACCAACGTGCTCAACATGCTCGACCTGGCCGGCATCCCCGTCTGGTCACACGAGCGCACGGACGAGCACCCCCTGGTCATCTGCGGCGGCTCCGGCTCCTTCAACCCCGAGCCCATGGCGCCGTTCATCGATGCCTTCGTCATTGGCGAAGGCGAAGAGGCCATCCTCGAGCTGGCCAACATGATGCGCGAGTGGAAGCACTCCGGCGCGCCGCGCGAACAGCGCCTCCGCGACCTCCTCGTCCTGCCCGGCGTCTATGTCCCGCGCTTCTACGAAGCCCGATGGGATGACCAGGGCCACTTCCAGGCGCTTGAACCGACCGATCCCGCCGCGAAGCCGGTCATCAAGCGCCGCATAGTCGAGCAGCTCCCCGCAGCACTCACAAAGCCCATCGTCCCCTTCCTTCAGACAGTCCACGACCGCGCCGCCGTCGAGATCCAGCGTGGCTGCACCCAGGGCTGCCGCTTTTGCCAGGCCGGCATGATCTACCGGCCGACCCGCGAGCGCAGCCCCGCCGAAGTCGTCGAAGCCGCCCGCGACCTCATGAAGAACACCGGCTACGACGAGCTCTCCCTCCTCTCGCTCAGCACCACCGACCACAGCGAGATCGTGCCCATGGTCAATGCGCTCACCACCGAGTTCCCCGAACTCAAGATCAGCATCCCCAGCACCCGCGTCGACAGCTTCTCGGTCGACGTCGCCAATGCCGTCGCGAAGGGTAAGAAGCACACCCTCACCCTGGCTCCCGAAGCGGGCAGCCAGCGGCTTCGCAACGCCATCAACAAGCTCGTTAGCGAGAACGACCTCCTGGGCGCCGCCGAAAACGCCTTCGCGCGCGGCTGGACCGGCGTCAAGATGTACTTCATGGTCGGCCTCCCCACAGAGACCCTCGAAGACGTGGAAGGCATTGTCGAGATGGGCCGCAAGGTGAAGCAGATTGGCCGCGAGCACGTCGGTGGCCGCGCGCGCGTGCGCGTCAGCACCAGCAACCACGTACCCAAGCCTCACACGCCGTTCCAGTGGGCCCGCCAGGACACAGCCGACGAGCTCGAGACCAAGCACTTCTTGCTCAAGGACGGTTGCCGCAAGGCAGGTGTCGAATTTAGCTGGAACGACCCGCGCGATAGCTTCCTCGAAGC
>SLAK01000461.1 GCA_007126855.1 Dehalococcoidia bacterium
GTGCCCTCTTCCATGTCGGCGCCGAGCGACGGCATTACGAATTCAGCCATTGGTCCCCAACGTTTCGCGAACTGTGCTGACGATACGCTCGACCGATGGCAGCGCGGCTTCCTCCAGGTGGCGCGCATACGGTATCGGCACTTCCGCGGTGCAGACCCGCGCCACCGGCGCATCGAGCTCGTAAAAGGCGCCCTCGACGATCCGCGCGGTGATCTCCGCGGAGAGGCTACCGCTCTTCCAGCCTTCGTCGACGATGACCACGCGGTGGGTCTTGCGCACCGTGTCCAGGATGGCACCGGTGTCCAGCGGGCGGAGCGCCCGCAGGTCCAGCACTTCGGCGTCGATACCATCGGCCGCTAGCTCCTCCGCGGCCTGGCGCGTCTTCGGGATCGAGCTGCCGTAGGAAATGAGGCTGATGTCCTTCCCTTCACGGAGCACGCGCGCGCCCTCGATGGGGACAGCGCCGGAATCTGCCGGGATCTCGCCCTCCATGTTGTAAAGCGCCGTCGCTTCGAACACGAGCACGGGATCCGGGTCTTCGATAGCGGTGAGCAGCATGCCACGGGCGTCTTCGATCGTGCCCGGGGCGACGATCTTGATGCCGGGGATGTGCGCGTACCAGCCCTCCAGGCTGTGGGAGTGCTGGGCTGCGAGCTGCCGGCCACCGCCCGTCGCCATGCGGATGACGACCGGCACATTGAACTGCCCGCCCGACATGTGCAGCAGGGTCGCCGCGTTGTTCAGGATCTGGTCGAGCGCGAGCAGGCTGAAGTTGACCGTCATGATCTCGACAATGGGGCGCACGCCGTTCATCGCGGCGCCGATGCCGATGCCAACGAAGCCGCCTTCGGACAGCGGCGTGTCGCGGATGCGTTCGGGGCCAAACTCGTCGAGAAGGCCCCGGCTGACCGCGAAACAGCCGCCATACATGCCCACGTCCTCGCCCATGAGGAAGACGCGCGAATCCCGCTGCATAGCATCCCGGATCGCTTCGCGGCAGGCGTCGCGGTATGTCATCTTGATCATTTCCGTGCCCATCAGGACCCCCTCTCCGAATAGACGAAGCGCTCCAGGTCCTCCACGGGCTCGAGCGTGCCGGCTTCGGCGTAGGCGATGGAGTCTTCGATCTCGTCAGCGACCGACTGCTCCATTGCCTGGAGCTCATCGTCGGTCAGGAGGTCCGCCTCCACCAGGCGAGCGCGGAAGGTCTCGATGGGGTCATGCTGCTTCCAGGCTTCGACCTCCGACTTTTCGCGGTAGAGCTCGGGGTCGTACATGGAATGGGCGCGGAAGCGGTAGGTCTGGAATTCGATGAAGCAGGGGCCGTTGGAGCGGACCAGCGTCATCGCCCGGCGGACGGCGTCTTCGACCGCGAGAACGTCCATGCCGTTGACGCTCCAGCTCGGCATCTCGTAGGCGGCGGTCTTCACGGCCAGGTTGGTCTCGGACTCCGAGCGCCAGAGCGCTGTGCCCATGGCATAAAGGTTGTTCTCGCAGCAGAAGAGCACCGGCAGGCGCCACAGCTCCGAGAGGTTCATGGTCTCGTGGAACTCGCCCTCCGCCATGGCGCCTTCGCCGAAGAAACAGGCAGCAACCGCATCGCGGCCGAGCATGCGGTCGGCCAGGGCGATGCCCCCGGCCAGCGGGATCCCGCCGCCCACGATGGCGTTGCCACCATAGAACCGCGTCTCGGCGTCGAAGAGGTGCATCGACCCCCCGCGGCCGCGGCTGCAGCCTTCAACCTTCCCGAACATCTCGGCCATGATCGAGCGGGCGGTCATGCCCCGTGCCAGCGCGTGCCCGTGCTCCCGGTAGGTCGCGACCACGCTGTCCTGCGGCAGCAGCGACTGCATCACGCCCACGGCGACGGCTTCCTGCCCAATGTACAGGTGGAGGAAGCCCCGGATCTTGGTCGCGCTGTAGAGCTCGACGCATTTTTCTTCGAAGCGGCGGATGAGCAGCATCTGCCGCAACAGGTGGTGTGCGTGCTCCCGGTCGAGGCCGGTCGCTGGCACCAGGGGCGTTTCGGTCATGAGGGCTCCTCCAGTGTTGAAACGTCGCCTTCAGGAAGGGACAGTTCGCGGGCTTTGAGCAGGCGGCGCAGCACCTTTCCGCTGCGCGTCTTCGGCAGGTCATCGACGAAATCGATCTCGCGCGGGGCGACGGCCGGGCCAAGCCGGCGCCGCGCGTGCCCCAGGATATCCAGCCGGAGGTCGTCCGACGGTTCGACGCCCGGCTTAAGCGTAATAAAGGCCTTCACGATGGCCCCGGCTACGGGCTCGGGCTTGCCGATGACCCCCGCCTCGGCCACAGCCTCGTGCTCCATGAGCGCACTTTCGACTTCGAAGGGGCCGATGAGGTGGCCGGCGGATTTGATGACGTCGTCGGCGCGGCCGACGAACCAGAAATAGCCGTCCTCGTCGGTGCGGGCCAGGTCGCCGGTGAGGTACCAGTCCCCGGCGAAGCACTTCGCGTAGCGCTCTTCCTCGTTCAGGTAGGCGCGGAACATCGAAGGCCAGCCCTTGCGCAGCGCAAGCTCGCCTTCGCGGCCGGGCTCGTCAATGACGTGCACATCGCCGCGCTCCTCGTCGTGCTCGACGACAGCGGCTTCGATGCCGGGCATGGGCCTGCCCATGGAGCCCGGGCGGATATCCATGCTCTGGAAGTTCGAAATCATGATCCCGCCCGTCTCGGTCTGCCACCAGTTGTCGTGGATCGGCAGGCCGAGCGCTTCCTGGCCCCAGACCACGCCTTCGGGATTGAGCGGCTCGCCCACGCTCGCGATGAACCGCAGCGAGGGATAGCTATGCTGCCGCGCCATCTCAACGCCGGCCTTCATGAGCATCCGGATGGCCGTGGGCGCGGTGTACCAGACGGTGACGCCCTGGTCGTGCAGGGTCTTGTACCAGCGGGCAGCGTCGAACTCGGCTTCGTCGACCAGCATCGTCACGCCCTGCACAAGCGGCGAGATGATGCCATACGAGGTGCCGGTGACCCAGCCAGGGTCGGCGGTGCACCAGTAGATGTCGCCGGGCCGCAGGTCGAGCGCGTAGTGGCCGGTGATGTTGTGCGCGACGACAGCCTCGTGGACATGGACCGCGCCCTTGGGCTTGCCGGTTGTGCCGCTGGTGAAGTGCAGCAAGGCCATGTCTTCCGGCGCAGTAGGGTCAATCTCGTAGCTATCAGAAGCGGCGTCGAGCGCCTCACGCAGGTCGAGCGTGCCTTCCGGCAGCTCCGCGTCGCTGCTTTCGCGGACGACGAGCACGTGTCGCAGCGACGGCAGGCTGTCGCGGATGGGCAAGACCTTGCGGCGGTAGAGCGCCGGCGTGGTGACCAGCACCACCGCATCGCCGAGGGACATGCGCTGCTGCACCGGCTCGGGCCCGAAGGCCGAAAACAGCGGGCAGAAGACGCTCCGGTGCTTCAGTGTGCCGAGCACCGCGGCATAGAGCTCAGGCACGCGGCCGATGAGCGAGAAGACCCGCTCGCCTGCCTGCACGCCGAGACTGTCCAGAACGTTGGCGAAGCGGCCGGACAGCGCCGAGAGTTCGGCATAGCTGATGTCCCGCTGGTTGCCACGCTTGTCCAGGCAGCGGAGCGCGACCACATCGCCGTTGCCCCGCTCAACGTGCCGGTCGAGGGCTTCGTGCGCGATGTTGAGGCCGTTGCCGCCGGGGAGGCCATCGAGCATGGCGCGCGCGTCGTCCCAGGTGAAGCTGGCACGCACTTCTTCGTAGTCGGCCAGGTTGGGCGGCGCCGAGAAGCTGCCGGGGTCCTTGCGGATGATGTCAAAGGTCATGGTTTGCGCCCCGACCTCCGGCGGGA
>SLAK01000427.1 GCA_007126855.1 Dehalococcoidia bacterium
ACAAGGTTGCGTTCGGCGGTGGAGGCTTTCACGGCGGGCTCTTGGGCTTCGGTGTCGAACGCGGGGATGCGGAAGATGAAGGTGGCGCCTTCGCCCGGCGCGCTTTCGACGTCGACGGCGCCGTTGTGCGCGCGCACGATGCCATAGGTGATGGACATGCCGAGCCCGGTGCCGGAGCCGATGGGCTTCGTGGTGAAGAAGGGGTCGAAGATACGCTCGCGCGTGGCGGCGTCCATGCCGGGTCCGTTGTCGCTAATGCGGATGACGGCGTCGCGGGCGTCGCGTTCCAGGGCGATGGAGACGGCGCCGCCATCGGGCATGGCGTCGCGGGCGTTGAGCAGCACGTTGAGCACCGCCTGCTGGAGCTGGCCTTCATCGCCATCGACGGGCACGGGCTCGTCCGGCAGGTGAAGGCCCAGGTCGATGCGGCTGTGGAGCGCGGGCTCGGCGAGCTGTGCGGTGTCGGAGAGGACGGCGCGAAGGTCGAGCGGGCCCGTCCGCATCACGCCGCCGCGGGAGAAGGCCAGCAGGCGGGAGGTGAGCGACGCGGCGCGGTGGGCGGCTTCTTCCACCTGGTCGAGCGAGTCCTGGTCGTTTTCGGCGAGTGTGCCGCCGTTCTTGAGGATGCTGGTGTAACCAAGGATGGTGGTGAGCAGGTTATTGAAGTCGTGCGCTATCATGCCGGCCATGGAGCCGAGCGCTTCCATCTTTTGCGAATGCTCGAGCTGGCGGGCGTCGGGCGCGAAGATAGGCGGCTGGCGCATGAGCAACGTCAGCGGCTGGAGGGCGGCCGCCATCGCCGCCCGGCGGCCCGGGGAGAGCCGTTCGCCAAAGCCAAGGAGCACGGCGCCGAGGGGTGCATCGCGGCCGGCCACGGGCACGGCGATGGCATAGGGATATCCGGCAAGCGACAGGTACTCGCCGAGCGGGCCCGTGGGCGCGTCGCCGCCGGTGAGTTCGATGGCGTCGCCGCTAAGTGCATGGTCGATGCGCAGGGGGATGGTGTCGCCTGGCGCGATGCGGAAGCGGTCGGGTCCGGCCCGGCCGCGGCAGATGAGTGCGCCGTCTTCGTAGCGGCCGACCAGGCAGAGCTGGCTTTCGCAGGCGTCGCGGACGGCTGCGGCGAGGCGCCCGCCGCAGTCTTCGAGGGGCTGGCCCAGGCCGTCGGATACGGCTGCGGCGACGGCCCGGCTGAGGGCGATGGCCGCGCCGGTAGCTGCGGCCGAGGGGGCTTCGGCGAGTGGTTGGCCTCGAGTGCTCAATGCGAGCTCCTTGGCGGCGGGCGCGGCCGAGTCGCCGTTGGGCACGGGGACGGCCGCGTGGCCGGTGATCATACTAGACGGGAGTGCCCGCGGATAACACGGGGAAACCCCTACTGATGAAAAAGATTGTTGTCGCCATGGCTACGGCGAAATTGTAACGGATTGGTCGCGGTCTGGTTGCAATTTCTCGATAGCAAGGCGGCGCACCGGGGAGCGCAAGGACGTCCCCGGTGCGAGAGGCCTGGGGGCTCGCTGACGCTTAGCGTCGTCCCCAGTCGGTCTCGGCGGTCGTGCCGATGTAATAGGGTTGGCCGTAAGTAAGCACGCGGAGCGTGTTGATATAGGAAGGCGCGCCGGGAAGGTAGCGCAGCCACTGGCCAGTGGCCGCATCGTACTGGTAGACGAATTGGACGTTGTCTTCGATGCCGGCAAGCGCCTGCCGGACCCTGGCGGTGGGCTGGATGTAGGTGACCAGGTTGATGCCACGGTAGAGAGTAAGGACAACGCCTTCATCCGGCTGTGGTTCGACGGTTGCCGACGGTGCGGGCGGAGCCGTGGTTGGCGTGGGCGTTGGCGGGATAGCGGCCGGTGTTGGGGTCGGCGTCGGGGTGGGCGCGGGTTCGCTCTGGCTGTCGACGATCGTTCCGAACTTGACGGTCCAGGCGCTGCCTTCGGCGCCGATGCCGATGGCGCGGTAGTAGGGGCTGAGGATGTTCGCGCGGTGACCGTCGGAATTCATCCAGGCGTCGAAGGTGGCGCGCACGCCGGGGAAGCCATAGGCGATGTTTTCGCCGGCGCCGGTGGGATAGCCGCAATCCTGGGCGCGCCTGGCGGGGCTGCGGCCGAGCGAATCGGTATGGCTGAATCCGGGCGGTACCGCACTGGAATCGGCGGATTTCCATGCGGCGGCGCGGCTCAGGGTCGGCGAAAGGGTGAGGGGTTCAAGGCCGTGCGCAGCGCGCGCCTGGTTGTGGAGCCGGAGCATTTCTTGCTCGGCGGCGTCAAGTTCTGCAGAGCTGGTCTGGCAGTTGGTGGTCCCGGCGTTGGCGGGGTGTGCCAGCTGGGTAGCGGAGGCGATGACGAATATGGTTGCCACCAGAGCGGCAAGGCCGGCGAAGGGCCATGGTTTACGCATGGTCTACCCGGCAGGCCGAAGATTGGGCGGGATCAATCCCTGAGCCTGCGGAGCCAAGTCTTCCGGCAGACCGGCTTAGGCGAAAGGTGGAGAAACCCCGATCTTCCTACGGTTTACCAACAACTTGCCGACAGTTAACAGTTGGTGGGCGGCGGCGTGACCGGGGAAACGGGCGGCGGGCGGATGGTAGAGTGCGCCGAGATGGACCTGGAGGTGAGCAATGTCTCGTTTGCTGGAAACCTTCCGCGTCGGCGATGCGGAGATCGCGGCGCTGAGCGATGGCGCGCCCGACCGCTCGATGGAGACCTTCTTCCGTGAGTTCGATGCGGAAGGATGGGCGCAAGCGCTGGGGCTAAGCAGCCCGAGCGACCCCATTCCTTTTAACTTCGGCAGCTTCCTCATCCGCAGCGGCGCCGACATGGTGCTGGTGGATTCCGGCTTCGGGACCGCCGGGCGGGAGACAGGCGCTCCGGGCGGCGGCGAGCTGCCCCAGCGGATGCAAGAACTTGGCGTCGGACCCACAGAAGTGACCGCCGTGGTGCACACGCACCTCCATCCCGACCACTGCGGATGGGACCTGGACATGGCAGCAGAGGGGCAGCTCAGCTTTTCGAACGCGACGGTGTATGTTCACGAGAAGGATGTCGAGCACTTCATGGGCCAGGAGCAGAGCCAGTTCACGCGGACAGCGCAGCGCGTGGTGCCGGCGCTGCGGCAGGCGGATCGGCTGAGCACCGTGGACGGCGAGAAGGCGGTGACCCCTTCGGTGACGATGGTCCCCACGCCGGGGCATACGCCCGGCCACTGCTCGGTGCTGGTGGCGTCTGGCGGAGAGCACCTGTTGATCACCGGCGACGTGGCCCACCACCCGAAGCAGTTCGAGCACCACGACTTGGTGCCAGCAGTGGATGTGGACCCCGAGGCTTCGGTCGCGTCGCGGGCGAAGCTTGCAGCCCTGGCGGCGGACCGCAATGCACTGGTCACCGGCGGGCACTGGCCGATCCTGACCACCGGCCATGTGCGGCGCGTGGAGACCGGCTACGTGTGGGAGCCGGCGTAGGGGGCTGCCCCGCTGGCTGCGGTGGTGATGCCGCTCGGGCACCTGCTGGTGCGCGGCAACGTGCTGTCACTACTGAAGGACCGGTAGGCCGTGGCTCTGTCGGAGAAGCGAGGGACAGCCGGGGACGTCCTCGCCGCCTTGCCGGGCGCAGTCCTTCAACCCTCCCTGCCGCCGGGCCTCACGCGTCTTCGCAGCGTTGACCCCTGGGACAGCACGGCAGCAGTTCCCCCTGGTACTGCATGGTAAGTGGAGGAGGCTCATCATCCGTGCGTTTGGGTGTGACCCACCACTGCCGGCTGTTGCCTTCCATCCGTGTTCGAAGCACGCCTTCCAGCGCGGCCTCCTCGA
>SLAK01000386.1 GCA_007126855.1 Dehalococcoidia bacterium
GAGCGTGGGCAGGAGCCCGTCGGGCCGTTCCTTCGCGATGATCCGTTCTATGACGGGGACAGTGATCGGCTCGATGTATACGGCGTCGGCGACATCCAGGTCGGTCATGATGGTCGCCGGGTTGGAATTGACCAGGATGCTACGGATGCCTTCTTCGCGGATGGACTTGCAGGCCTGCGTGCCCGCGTAATCGAATTCGGCAGCCTGGCCAATCACGATCGGTCCCGAGCCGATGATGAGGACGTTTTCCGGTTTTTCGGTCACAGCATGTCTCCGCGTGGCATCAACCCAACTCCCCTCAGGACCCGTTCACGCGCAGGCCTGACGGCCACGAGCGCAAGCACCGGCGGCGCCCCCAGCAAGATTCCCGGCGCCTCCAGGAAGACGGCCGTTTGCAAGAGCCCGATGACGATCCCCAGCATGCAGGCGTAGACGAACCGCGCGCCAAGATGGAGCCGCTCCTGGAGCAGCATCAACCCCAGCAGGAATGCGGCAAAGGCGACGACGCCGAGGGAGGCGGCGAACAGCCGGGCAAGGCCGGGACCTGCCTCGCCGGTCGCGATGCGGTTCTCGCCAAATGAGGCGAAGAAGAACACCGCGGCCATGGTCAGCGTCGCAAAGGACAGCGTGAACACCACGTCCGGCACGGAGCCCGCGCGTGGTTGCCGTCGTACCGGGGAGTTCACCCTGGGCGGGCGGCGCTGGCCGCGCGCTCTTCGGGCGTTGGGCATAGCTATCGTCATCCTGTTCCTGCTAGAGCGGTAGCTCGAAAGTCATGCTCGGATTGCGCAACGGCACCATGGCGCCGATGGAAGATAGGAAGCTGAGGGCCGGCTCGTTGCCTTCGGGCAGCCGGCCGCGAATGCGCCGGTAGCCGTGGTCGCGGGCGAATTCCAGCAGCTCTTCGGCCAGCGCCGTGGCGAGCCCCCGGCGCCGGTATGCGGGCGAAACCCACACGGCCAGCAACGCCGTCTCCGGCTCGGTGGTGTTGAAGTCGATGGCGCCAAAGGCCACGGGAATACTGCCTTCGAAGGCGATGATGACGGTGCCCTGGTCGCCGAGCCGCTGGATCCACTCGCGCACGCGGGGCTCGTCGAAATCGTCGGGCAGGCCCACATCCTCTTCATGGCCCAGCGAACGGGCGACCGACGCGATATCGCCGGCGTCGGCTACTGTTGCAGTCCGAAACGATGTTGTCCTGGTCATTGGGACTCTCCTCGTGTTGCCGCGACCATCGCGATGAACTGGTCGAATATCTCGGTATTGTCGAGCGGGCCGGGGCTGGCCTCAGAGTGGTACTGGATGGTCAGCAACGGTTCCGTCCGCATGGCGATGCCTTCGACGGTCTGGTCGTTGAGGCTGATGCGGTTAACGTAGGCGCCGCTGCCCAGGCCGTCGGGGTCGACCGCGTAGCCATGGTTTTGCGCCGTAATGGTGACCTTTCCGGTGTCCAGGTCTTTCACCGGGTGGTTGCCGCCACGGTGACCGAAGGGCAGCTTGAAGCTCCCCGCGCCGAGTGCCCGCGCAGCGACCTGGTGTCCCAGGCAGATACCAAGGACCGGCAGGCGCCCGATGAGCTTCTTCGTCTCATCGACCATTGCATCGAGCAGGAGCGGGTCGCCCGGGCCCGGTGACAGCACCACGGCGTCAGGCGCGATCTCGAGCAGCGCGTCGGCGGCGGTGCGCGACGGGAACACGGTTACTTCGGCCCCTCGCAGCGCCAGCGAGCGCATAATGTTGCGCTTCACCCCGCCGTCGAGCAGCGCGATGCGGTACTGCGGCTGGCCTTCCATCGACCACGCATAGCGGTCGCGCGTGGTGACGGTTTCGACCCAGTTCACGTCGTCGTAGCGAGGCAATGTCCGAATGCGCTCCAGCGCCTCGGCGGGGCTTTCCTCCGTCGTGATGCTGCCCAGCATCACCCCATGCCGGCGGATGCGGCGTGTCAGTGCGCGGGTGTCCACCTGGTCGATGGCGACGATGCCGCGCTCGTGGAGGAATTCGGCAAGCGTTTGACTGGAACGCGGGTGGCTCGCGATGGGCGCCGCCTCCCGGATGATGAGTCCGGCGGGCTGGATCCGGCCGGATTCCTCTACGCGGTCATCCATACCGTAGTTGCCAACCATCGGGTAGGTGAGTGTGAGGAGCTGCCCGGCGTAGGAGGGGTCGGTGAGCATTTCCTGGTAGCCGGTCATCGACGTGTTGAAAACCACCTCGCCATCGGCGTTGCCCGGCGCGCCGATGCTCCGGCCCGGGTAGACTGTCCCATCCTCCAGCACAACAAAGGCCTTAGTCACCCGCAGCTACCACCTTCTCCTCAATTTTGCCGCCCAGGACGGCGGCGACCATCGCGCCGTGCAGGGTCTTTCCCTGCAGCGGCGTGTTCTTCCCCTTCGACGCGAAGCGATCCGTGTCGATGGTCACCGCCTGTTCCGGGGCAAAGACGACCAGGTCGGCCGACACACCGGGTTTGAGCTCGCCCGTGCCTGCGCGGCGGGCGCCGAGGCCGAAACACCGTGCCGGGCCGATGGTCATCGCTTCGATCATGCGCGGCATCGACAGCTCGCCGCGGCGCACCAGTTGCACCATGGAGGGAAGCGCCGTTTCGAAACAGCTTATCCCGGGTGCCGCCAGCTCGAACTCGCAGAGCTTGTCTTCGATGGCGTGCGGCGCATGGTCAGTAGCCACGGCGTCGATAATGCCCTCCTCCAGCGCGGCGAGCAGCGCGCGCCGGTCGGCTTCGGTGCGCAGCGGCGGGTTGATGCGCGCGAAGGTGTCGAAGGAAGGCTCCGGGCCTTCGCCGAATACCTGGTCCTCGGTCAGGAAGAGATGGCTGGGTGTCACTTCGCAGGTGACGGGCACGCCCCGCGCCTTCGCATCTGCGATGAGCGCAGCCGCGCGAGCGGTCGACACGTGGGCGATATGCAGGTGTGCCCCCGTGAGCTCCGCCAGCGCGATGTTTCGCGCCACGGCGGCGACCTCCGCGGCGGCGGGCTGGCCGCGCAGGCCAAGGCGCTCGCTGACGCGGCCTTCGTTCATGCTGCCGCCGCCGTTGAGCACCGGGTCGTCTGAATGTTCGGATAGGGGCAGGCCCGCCGCGCCGGCCAGCTCCAGCGCGTGCCGCATGAGCTGGCTGTCGGCTACCGGGTCACCGTCGTCGCTAAGGGCGACACAACCCATCTCCGCCAGTTCCGAGATTTCGGCGAGTTGCTTGCCCGAACGACCGAGCGTTACGCAGCCGATGGGATAGACATTCACGCGGGCATCGCGCTCGATCCGCTCCCAGAGCGACTGGACCACCGAGGCGGAATCGGGCGGCGGGTCCGTGTTCGGCATGGCGCAGACCGTGGTGAAGCCGCCGCGCAGGGCAGCCGTAGTTTCGGTGAGGATCGTGCCCTTGTGCTCGAAGCCGGGCTCCCGCAGGTGCGCGTGCAAGTCCACGAAGCCGGGCGCGACGACGCAGCCGGTCGCGTCCACAATCTCGGCCTCGCCGGCATCGATGTCCTGCGCGATTTCGCGTACACACCCATCGTCGATGAGCACGTCGAGCACGGCGTCGACCCCGTTCGCCGGGTCAATGACGCGACCGTTGCATACCAGGATTCGCTGGCTCATCGCCGCCCCCCGGCTGACATGAGATAGAGCAGCGCCATACGCACGGCCACGCCGTTCGTGACCTGCTCGTCGATAACGGACGAGATCGAGCTGGCGACCGAGGTCGTGACTTCCACGCCAACGTTCATCGGTCCCGGGTGCATGACGAGGGCGCCGGGAC
>SLAK01000409.1 GCA_007126855.1 Dehalococcoidia bacterium
CATCGCGGCTCACAACGACCACCGGGCGCTGGCCCGACTGTTCCGAACCCATTACGGGGTCAAGTGCTGCCTCGAATACCTCTCCGCGTATCACCGGTCGATCGTCGACCAGGTTTCGCGGTCCGCATGTTCGAATTCAGCGTGAACCCTTCGATTTTCGCTGAGCGCTTCCTCATCCCACGCCATTTCGCGAATACGCGCATCCACCTGCTCCCGTTCCAGGCGCCGAACTTCCTCTCGCAAGGCTTCCGACAATAGCTCTGCGCGCGACCTCGCATAGCCAGCACGCACCAGCGCGTCTGCCTTCTCAACGAGGTCGGCCGGCAGCGAAACAGTCGTGCGCACCTGTTTGCTGATCATGGCGACATCATATCAGATGTCATTATTGATGGCCGGAATGATGTCGTTCCGTTCTTGGGATTCATCACCCAGTCCGCTCACTCCCGCGTTAGCGCACCCGCCAATCACTTCACCGCACATAGAGGCAGCGAGGGGCCAAATCACCCCGAACTCGACCGCACCCGGCTCCCCACCCTCGGCACCTCCACCACCACTGTCGTCCCCATCCTCGGGATGCTTTGTATCGTGAGCTCCGTGCCAAGGCGCCGCGCCGCCGCGTGCATAGCCTGGAACCCCGGCCCGTGCCGCGGAGACCGTTGGTTGAAGCCCACACCATGATCCTGGATCACCAGCCGCGTCTTACCAGCATCATCCTGCACCGCCACCGCGATCTGCGGCGATTTGGAGTGCTCAACCGCGTTGTCCAGCGCCTCGCGGGCGATCAACAGCAACTCGGCAACCTGGGATCCGTCAATCTCCAGCTCTGTCGAGGTGATGTGCAGGTTCACAGTAATACCCACCGGCACGTGCCGCTGCACCAGCGATGCCAGCTCCCGGCAGAGGTCCCGCGTGTGCCCTGCCGCCTCGCCCTCGTCGCCAGTCAGGATTTGGACATAATCGCGCGTCTCCACGATCAGGTCGTTGACGCGCTGGATACCCTCCCGGATCGTAGCGCTCGCTTTGCCCGAAACCGCATGCTCATGGGCAAGCGCATCGAACTCCAGCCCCAGCGCGAACAGGTGCTGTACCACATCGTCCTGCAATTCCCCGAGTAGCCGCAGGCGCGACTCCAACACCCCGAGCGTCGCGATCCGCTGGCGCGTCATCGTTTGGATCAGGCCCGCCGCAATCTCGTCGGTGAACTCCCTGGCCTGCGCCACCTCGAACGCCGAAAAGGCGCTCTGGCCCGGCGAACGCGCAACGAAGAGGCCTCCCAGCATCTCCTCATCCGACATGATCGGCACAGCGAGCATTAGTCCGCCCTCGGTAGCCAGCGGCTCACCCTCCCGCGAGAGGTGCCCCCGGACCTCCAGCACTTCCATCATCTCCGCGGGCGTGAACAGGCTGCCGTCGCCACACTCCACGACCCTTTCCTCATCGCCGTTCCCCGCCCCGTAGACCACCACCGCCGTCTGGTCTGCCCCCAGTGCCTGGTGAATGCCCTCGCTCACATGCGACAGCACTGCAAGCATGTCCTGCTCGCCGTTGGCCGTGATCCATTCGCGCAATGAGGCCACGCGTGAAGCTGTACGTTCGAGCCGTGCCTCGGCAGCCTTCAATCGCTCCTCGAGCCGTCCCCGCACGAGCAACATCCCCAGGTGCGCTGCTGCCAGCCCAACAGTGTTCGCCAGGTCCCAGTCCGCCGGCCGCGCCTCCGTCAGGAAAAACGTCAACACCGCAGCCGGCTCATCGTTCACCAGCACCGGCACTCCGAGCCCCGCATGTAGCCCCGCCTGCCTGGCATCGTGGCAGCGTACAAACTCCTCCTCCGGCAGCACTGAAACGTCGGGATGCCACAGGGGTTCGCCCGAACTCCACACCCGGCCCGGCAAGCCGGTGCCAATCTCAAGCGTCACTGTCGAAGCCGTCCGGCGAAAACTTTCGAGTCCTTCATCCGCACACCACGTCGCCTCGCAGGCCAGGACGTTGTCACTTTCATGCAGTGTCCACGCTTCGCCGAAAGGCCAGCCCGTCGCCTCGCATATCGTCCCGAGCGCCCCGCGGATGGCAGACGGATAGTCGGGTGCCGCGTTGACCGTGCGGGCCAGCGCGCTCAGCAAGCCAATGGTGTCAAGACTGCTCCGTTCCACAAACCCAGCGTATCTCCACAAACCTGCGCCTGTGACGGGCTTTTGCACCCCTTATTCGCGACCATCCGGCGGCTGATGAACGTATCGGCGCGGCTGGGAGCGGGTTCAGCCATAGGAAAAGCCACCCTGTCCGCCCGCCCCCTTCCCCGGTAGCATTCCACCCACACGAAACCCCACGGAGCCAGTCCATGACCTGGGAGCCCGAACTCGAAGAACTCGAACGCCGCCTCGAACTCGCCCGGAACATGGGTGGCGAGGCCAATATCAAGCGCCAGCATGACAACGGCAAGCTCACCATTCGCGAACGCATCGAGTCCCTCATCGATCCCGGTACCTTCGCCGAAATGGGCGCCCTGGCCGGCAAAGCCGAATACGACGAGGAAGGCAACCTGGTCTCCTTCCTCCCGGCCAACTACGTCGCAGGCATGGCCCGCATCAACGGCCGCCGCGTCGTCGTCGGTGGCGACGACTTCACCGTCCGCGGGGGCGCTGCCGATGCCGCCATTGCGGCCAAGCAAATCTATGCCGAGACCATGTCCCGCGAGCTCCAGGTCCCCATCATCCGGCTCGTCGACGGCACCGGTGGCGGCGGAAGCGTCCGGACCTACGAAACCATCGGCCGCACCTATGTCCCCGCCAACCCCGGCTGGGACACCATCATCCAGATGCTCAACGAAGTCCCCGTCGTCGCCGCTGCCATGGGCTCCGTTGCCGGCCTGGGCGCCGCCCGCGTCGCCACCGCCCACTGGACCATCATGGTCAAAGACACCGCCCAGGTTTTCGTCGCCGGGCCTCCGCTCGTCGCACCCGGCATGGGCGAAGATGTCACCAAGGAAGAACTCGGCGGTGCCGAAGTCCACTACCACAACGGCGTTGTCGACAACCTGGCCGAAAGCGAAGAAGACGCCTTCGACCAGGTCCGGCGCTTCCTTTCCTACATGCCCCAGAACTGCTGGCAGCTCCCCCGGCGCGCCGCACCGGACGACGACCCCAACCGGCGCGAGGAATCCCTGCTTTCCGCCGTCCCGCGCAGCCGCCGCCGCCCCTATAAGGTCCGCGCCATCCTCGAAGCCGTCCTCGATAAAGGCTCCTTCTTCGAGATCGGCGCCGGCTGGGGCCGCTCCGTCGTCGCCGGATTCGGCCGCCTCAACGGCTACCCCGTCGGTGTCCTCAGCAATGACCCCTACCACTACGGTGGCGGCCTCTCCGCCGATGGCTCCGAGAAGATGGAGCGCATGGTCGACCTCTGCAACACCTTCCACATCCCGGCCGTGAATTTCCTCGACCAGCCCGGCTTCCTCATTGGCACCGCCGCCGAACGCGCGGGCACCATCCGCAAAGGCGCCCGCGCCATGGCCGCCGTCTTCCAGGCACAGGTGCCCTGGGTCACCATCCTCATGCGCAAAGCCTTCGGTGTCGCCGGCGCCGCCCACGCAAACACCGGCCGCCTGAACCTCCGCTATGCCTGGCCCAGCGGCGATTGGGGCTCGCTCCCGCTCGAAGGCGGCATCGAGGCAGCCTACAAGCGCGACCTTGCTGCCGCCGAGGACCCCGACGCCATGCGCCGCGAGATCGAAGAGCGCTTCAATGCCGTCCGCTCGCCCTTCCGCACCGCCGA
>SLAK01000454.1 GCA_007126855.1 Dehalococcoidia bacterium
GCACGGGACCGCAGCCGGGCGAGTTCGAAGAGAACATGCGAAAGCTGGTGGGCCTGTTCGACAGCCTGCTTCCAGCGTTTCCGCAGGTCGAGGCAGTGAACCTTGGTGGCGGGGTGCCGCACCCCTACAAGCCGGGCGGGAACCGGCTGGACTTCACGGCATTCCGGAAGATCCTGGAGGAAGCACGCGACGGGCTCGCGCGGACGGCGGGGCGGCCGATCCGGGTGGAAATCGAGCCGGGACGCTACGCGGTCGCGCCGATGGGGTTGCTGGTGGCGCGGGTGACGGACGTGAAAAGCACGCGGCCAAACGAAAAGGGGCCGGGGCAGGACTTCATCATGGTCGACGCGGGGTTCAACGACCTGGTGCGGCCGGCAATGTACGGGAGCCACCACGAGATTTCGATAGTTGGGGCAGGAGCCACGCGCGAGCCGGCGCCGTTTTCGGTTGCGGGGCCGCTCTGTGAGAGCGGCGACGTGTTCACGCGCGACGACCAGGAGCTGTTGCAACCGCGGATGCTGGGCCGCCCGGACCCGGGGGACCTGGTGGTGATCCACGACGCGGGTGCGTACGGCACGGCGATGAGTTCGAATTATGTCTCGATGGGCCGAGCGCCGCAGGTGTACTGGGAGGACGGGAAAGCAACACTGGTCGCGCGGCGGGAGACAGTAGAGGACCTGGTGCGGACGGAGTGCGAAGAGGGGCTGTAGGCCCTCACCCCCGCTCGGTCCTCTCGTTCACGCACTATGCGAGGCGGCGTAGAATCGGCGTACCCTCATCCGCGGCGCCTTCCCTTCGAAGTGCAGGGCCGAACCCGGTCATGTTCGGGAAGCGCCCGCGATAGGTGGGGAGACGAGCGGTGTTGTGCCACCGGGAGGTGTGCAGTGTTTCGATCAATCGATGCGTTCTTGCGGTACTTCGACAGTGTGAACCGGCGCGCGATGCGGGACATCGGCGCGCTTCCGCCGGAAGCGGATGGCTGGAGACCGGCTACGGGCGAGGGGGAGAACGCGTGGAGTATCAACACGCTGGTGGGGCACATGTGCGGGTCGCGGCTGTACTTTGCGAGTGCGTACCGAGGGGAAGGATGGATCAGCCCGGCGCCGCCGGATGTGAGCCGGCGGGAGCTCTGGGTGCCAGCGCTGGAGGCGAGCGGGGCGGAATTCCGCGAGCGGATCTCCGGGACGCCGGACCACTGGCTCGACCGCAAGGTGGAGATGATCGACGGGCAAGGCGGGCTATCGGGCTGGCGGGTGTTGATGATGATGCTGGAGCACGACGTGCATCACCGGAGCCAGATCGACACCTATGCGGGGATGAACGGCTGGGAAGTGCCGGACATCTTCAACCGCAGCGCCGAGGCCATTGGGCAGAAGCAGGACGAACAGCGCGCGAAGTACGGTCGCTGACGCCCCCCACCCCCTCTCCCCGGGGGAGAGGGGGTGAAGTAGGGATCACCAGCCGGGATTATTCGGCGCGGTCGGTGACGACGTCATCGGGGGCAGGTTCGCGGATGCCGGGCTGGGGCTGCTCTTCGCGTTCCTCGAGCTGGCTGACATCGAGGGATGGATCGAGGTGTTCGGCAATGGCGATGAGGGCTTCGCGGTCGAGGCCGTGGGCATAGACCCGATAGGACCACTCGCCATCGTTCCAGCGGATGCCGGTGTCGTGGATGTAGCCAGGGGTATCACGGGCTTCCTGCGCGGGGGCAGCGCTTATCTCCATGCGACCAGGCTCGCCGTTGATGTCTTCGGCGGCGAAACCGGCGTTGAAGCTGCCCGGCGATGGCGCATCCATACCGGCGCCGGGGCAACCCTCATTGGGGGCGGCAAAGGTCGACACATTGAGGAAGATCTCCTCGAATTCACCTGGAATGGCCGGCCGGGGGTCGCCGATGCCGAGACCGGCGAGGTCTTCCCACGACCCCTGCTGATGGACGAAGAAGCATTCGTGGCCTATGGAGGGTGCGAGCTGGGCCACGACGGCGTCGAGCAGGCCGGCGGCATCGTCGTCGCGCGGGACGAAGACGCCATACTGGTAGCCGCCATCCCAGAACTGCGCTGTGCCAAACTGGCGCACATTCGGGATCGGCTCGCCGGTTTCGCCTTGCATGACCAGGACCTGCTGGCCGGATGCGGCGTGGAGCCAGCCGGTTTCGATGACGAGCTCGCCCGAGGTGGCGGCCCTGTTGTCGTTGCACTCACCCAGGGCGCGGAGCGCGATGTGCTGGAGTTCGAAGCCCTGGCCGAGCAGGTTCATCTGCGCGCCCACGCGGCCGGGGTCGATGGTGTTGCCCTCGACGATGTCTCCGACGGGAGCGGGGCAAAAATTCTGACCAGAGGGGAGCGTATAGGGGCCGCGCGGCAACGCGGGCGAGTCTTCGGGCATCCCGGGGGCGGGGTCAATCTGGACGCCGACGGGGTCGGCAAAGGGGCCCGTGTCTTCGCCGTGGCCGTCCATGTTGAATGCACCTCGGCCGTCTGACGGGGTTGCGTCATCATCATCGCCAATCGAGTCTGTGGAACCGTTGAGGGCATAGCCGATGGCGACGCCTCCCAGCAGCAGGACGGCAGCAGCAAGTATAGCGCCGCCTCCAATGGTGAACTTCTTCATGGCCTGGCGCTGCAATGGCATGGCTCCTCCTGGATTGCGGTGGTTTGGTGTGTGCGGGGATCAACGAAAGGAGGGGCCAGCAAGTTCCGTGGAGCCGGGCGCGTTTCCGAGCTCTTTACCCACGCCCTTCCTCTACCGTTCGCGAGAGAGTGTGGACGCTCACGTGCCGTTCATTCGAGCGACCGCGCTACGGAGCGCGAGCACCGATCAGATCCCGCCCTGTGCGCTGTTCGAGCCGGGTGTTGTGCCCCGGGTACTACATGCGGAAGATGCCCCAGTCGGTAGCGGGGACCGGGGCGTTTGCAGCCGCGGCCAGGCCGAGGCCGAGGACACGGCGCGTGTCGAGCGGGTCGATGACGCCGTCATCCCAGAGCCGGGCGGTGCTGAAATAGGGTGAGCCCTCGGATTCGTAGCGCTCGATGGTGGGAGCTTTGAAGGCTTCCTGTTCCTCCGGCGTGAAGCTATCACCGCGGTCGAGGCGGACCTGCAGGAGCACGCTCGCGGCCTGTTCGCCGCCCATCACGCTGATGCGCGCGTTTGGCCACATCCAGAGCTGGCGGGGGCTATAGGCGCGGCCGCACATGGCGTAATTCCCGGCGCCAAAGCTGCCGCCGATGATGACGGTGAACTTCGGCACTTCGACGCTGGCGACGGCGGTGACCATCTTGGCGCCGTCTTTAGCAATGCCGGTGTTCTCGTAGTGGCGGCCGACCATGAAGCCGGTGATGTTCTGGAGGAAGATGAGCGGGACCCGCCGCTGACCGCAGAGCTCGATGAAGTGGGCGCCTTTGAGAGCGCTTTCGGAGAAGAGGATGCCGTTGTTGGCGACGATGCCGACAGGGTGGCCGTGGAGGCGAGCGAAGCCGCAGACCAGGGTATCGCCGTAGCGTGCCTTGAACTCGTGGAAGCGGGACCCGTCGACAATGCGCGCGATGACTTCGCGGACATCGTAGGAATGGCGCGAATCGTGGGAGACGATGCCGTAGAGGTCCTCGGGATCGTGGATAGGCTCTGCTGGTTCGGTGATGTCCCAGGGGGCTTCGCGGCGGTCCGGGATGGCGGCAATGATGGAGCGGACGATCTCAAGGGCGTGGCCATCGTCTTCGGCCAGGTGGTCGGCGACGCCGCTCATGCGCGTGTGGACATCGGCGCC
>SLAK01000035.1 GCA_007126855.1 Dehalococcoidia bacterium
ATCCCCGGCTTTCGCGTCGACGGCCACAGCTTCCTTCCGGACGCCGTGGCGGCCGGCGCCGGCGCGGTCATTGTCCAGGAAGGCCACGACGACGCCTGGCAGGACCTGGACCCGGGTGTGGCCGTCATCAAAGCGCCCGATACGCGCCTGGCGCTGTCTCATGCCGCGGCGTGGTGCTTCGATTACCCGGGCCGTGAGATTGCCATCGTTGGCATCACCGGCACCGACGGGAAGACAACGACCGCCCACCTGGCCACCTATGTGCTGGAAGCCGGCGGCTACACGGTGGGCCGCCTCGGCAGCGTCGACGTCTATGTCGGCGGCGAGAACCGGCTGACCACCGAGCGCATCACCACCCCGGAAGCCCCCGAGGTCCACCGGCTGCTGCGGCGCATGGTGGACGCTGGTTGCCAGGTGGCGCTGGTTGAATCGACCAGCCATGGCCTCGCGCTCCACCGCCTCACCGACGTCGACTTCGATGTCGCCTGCTTCACCAACATCACCGGCGACCATCTCGACTTCCACGAAACCTTCGAAGCCTACCGCGAGGCGAAGTCTTTGCTGTTTGCCGCACTGGATCGGACGCGCCCCAAAGGCGTCCCGAAGACCGCGATCGTGAATGCGGACGACCCCTCGGCGAACTTCATGCTTGGCCAGTCCCATTCCCGCGCCATCCGCTTTGGCATGGAATCGCACGATGCTGAGCTGCTGGCGCGCAACGTGGCGCTGCACGCCTCCGGCAGTGAGTTCCGGCTAATGACGCGCATGGGACCGGCGGAGGTCTCCATCCGCTTGCCTGCATTGTTCAACGTCCAGAATGCGCTGGCGGCGGCTGGCATAGGCCTGGCATTCGGCCTCCCGCCGCAGGTCGTCGCGGACGGACTGGGGCAGTGCTCCGGCGTGCCCGGCCGCATGGAGCATATCGCAGCCGGACAGCCCTTCGACGTGATCGTCGACTACGCGCACACCGGCGACTCGATCCGCAAGGTCATCTCGGTACTTCGCGAAGTTGGGAGCGGGCGCATCATCCTGGTGGTGGGCGCGGCCGGTGAACACGACCCCGGCCGCCGCTTCGGTGTCGCCCGCGCAGCGGCGGAAGAAGCGGACCTTGCCGTATTCACCAGCGAGGATCCGGGGGGAGAAGACCCCGCGTCGATCGTGCGAGAAATGGGTAGCCATGCCGAGCGCGCCGGCCGCCGGCGCGGGGAAGACTTCCGCGAGGTCCTGGATCGCCGGGAAGCCATCGCCGAGGCCTTCAAGCACGCACGCGAGGGCGATACGGTGCTCATCTGCGGCAAGGGCCATGAGCAGTCCATCATCTACGGCGAAACGACCATTCCGTGGGACGACCGCGCCGTCGCGCGCGAAGAGCTGGCCAGGCTGGACGCAGACACAGCGTAAGCGCCATGTGAATGTGCGTTTGGATGCTAGTTGGGCGCATCCGTATACTCGAAATATAGCTAGTGCTCCTGACGGCCTGCGGCGCCGGGGAGCGTGAGGGACATCCTTGGCGAGAAAACGTCGGCAAGACAAGCAGCATCTGCATCAGCGGCAAACACGGCAGCGAACCTTCCATCAAGGCGAATCACCGGGTGAGAAGTACAGGCCGGGCTTCCCGGTGAGCCTCTTCATGAACACCAAGATCTTCGTGGTCGTGGGCATTGGTGTGATGGCGGGAGGCCTCATCCTCGCGGCCATCCTGCAGCCGCAGGACACGGTAACCGGTGACCTGCCCGATCGGACCCCGACGGTCGACGACGGCGCCAACGCGGACGAAGAGCCCACGCCCGACCCGCGCCAGTTCGAAGGCGCTGAGGAGGTCATCGATCCCGGCCTCTACGACTACTCGGCGGTGATTACGACCGACAAGGGAGTGATCGAGATCGACCTCTTCGAGGAGATTTCGCCGCGCACTGTGAACAACCTGGTGTTCCTGGCCCAGAACGGCTACTACGACAACCTCCGCTGGCACCGCGTGGTGGAGGGCTTCGTCGTGCAGGCGGGGGATCCGCTGAGCGAGGTCGGGCGGGACCTCGTCGATCCCGGCCTCATCGGTACCGGCGGCCCTGGCTACGAGACGGAAGAAGAGCCGAACGAGATCAGCAACACGCGCGGCACGATCGCCATGGCCAAGGCGGGCGACGCCATCACCTTCGGCAGCCAGTTCTTCATCAACCTGACCGATAACCCCGAGCTCGACGCGGGCGCCGGCTCCGCCGAATTCTTCCCCTTCGGCGAGGTGATATCAGGCATGGATGTCGTCGACGAGATCGAGGAGGGGGATGTGATCCAGTCCATCGAGATCCGCGAGGTCGAGAAGGACGGCGCTACGGTTGACCCGAGTGATGACGACGCAGATGACGCGGACGGGGCCGAATGAGCAGCTGGCCGGTCAGTCGCCGATAGCGCGCTGAGCCGAATCTCGCAGCGAATCCAGCGCCTCTAACCACTCCCCCGGCTCCTTGTCTTTCTCGCGCCCTCCCGCGTGCACGCTGACGACCAGGTAGTCGACCGCCTCGAAGAGCAGCACCACTTCCAGGGCACTATCGTCATTGCCCTCGCGCGTGGCCAGGAAAATGCGGCGTGCTTCGGCTTCGTCCTCCATGGTGACCTCGCGCACGTCCAGTTCGCCGTTGAACGGCCAGCCTATTGCGGCGCGCGAGAGGTTTTGCGCTGTTGGGGCCAGCGATTCGACGAATGCCGTAGCGTCGCCGGCCTCATCAAACAGGAGCGCCTGGCAGACGACGTTTCCCGGGTGCGGGAAGGGCACCTGGTCGACGAGCTCGGTCCAGAAGCTGAAGTGTCCCATGTCCAGGGCAGCGGTGTCCGGGTGGCCCGGTCCGTCACCGGGGCCGGGAGCGCGCGCGCCGAGCTCGGCGGGGGTGAACAGCCCTGCTGCCTGCCGCAGGAACGAGCCCGGCAGCGCTTCGGCGTCGCAGTCGATGGCGCTGAGGCGGGCCCATTCATCAGGCTGGGTGTTACACGCGCTCAGCAGGAGCGCAATGCCCGCGAGCCAGCCCAGGCTATTCCGAGTCAACTTCCGGATTGGAGGGCCCGATCATGCCATGTGAGGACTGCCACCGCTCGACGAGCATGATGAGCAGGCAGAAGGGGACGAAGAGCACCACGGCGCCCAGTCCCCATAACCAGAAACCACCGACGAAGAACAGGATTGCCACGGCGGCGAAGAAGGACATGCCGACGATGGACAGGATCCGTCCGGCCAGCACCCAGGGTGTTACAGGCGAATTCATTGCTACGATCTTGCCTTGCGCGCTGCACGCGGTCTAGCGTGACACGGCCATGAGTGAACACCAGGGCAAAGCGGCGACACCACTTTCGGATGCAGTACGGCGTTTCCTGGTCGAGATGAAGGCGCCGGGTGTGCTGGCGACGATCGGCCGCAGTGGCGGCCCCATCACGTCGGCGGTCTGGTACGGCATCGACGGCGGAGACATCATCGTCTCGACGCCGGAAGGGCGCACCAAGGCCAACAACGTCGAGTCGGACGCCCGCGTCTCGTTCATCGTGGATAGCAGGGAGCGGCCATACAGCGGCGTCGCGATCGAAGGCCGGGCGGCCATCGTGCCTGATCCTGGTGGCGTCGGCTGGCGCGCCATCGCAACCCGCTACCTGGGCGAGCCTTTGCCGGTCGAGATCCTGCAACGCTTTGAGGCGAATCCGCGCGTCCTCATCCGTATCACGCCGCTTCGCGTGCGGACGTGGAACCTTCCCGAAGCGCAGCGGGAGTGAGCGCGCCTAGCA
>SLAK01000227.1 GCA_007126855.1 Dehalococcoidia bacterium
CCGAGGCTGAATAGGCCTTCGCCTTCCGGCCCAGCTTTTCAATCTCCTGCACGGTCTCCTTCGCCGCCTCGTCGTCGCGGCGGTAGTTCACGGCGACATCCGCGCCGTCCTGGGCCAGCCCCATCGCAATCGCCCGGCCGATGCCGCGGCCGCCCCCTGTTACCAGTGCCACGCGTCCTTCAAGTCCCATCGAATGTTCACTCCAGCGATTCAGTATGCGGGGGCGATTCTACGCGCGCCCGCGCCAACGCCCCAGCGCAGTGTGAAGAGTCCGCGCACGGGCGGCACCGGCGCGCAAGCGAAAGGGGCAAGACCATGGTCTCGCCCCTTTCGCCGATCTGTCGTGTGGGCCCCGGGGCCCGGCTACTCGCCATTGTCTATCCCACCGTGATCGACGCCGTCTCCTATTCCGCGCCCGTGTCCTGCTGCCCATGGCGATGACCCTGGCACTGGCCCTGATCGTGCCCCTGGCACTGTCCTTGCCCGTGGCCCTGGCCCTGGCCCTGGCCCTGGCCCTGGCCCTGGCCCTGGCCCTGGCCCTGGCCCTGGCCCTGGCCCTGGCTCACCGTTTGTACCGGAGCGACTATGGTCAGCTCTCCTGCATTTTCGAAGACCAGGGTGATGCTGAGCTCTTCTCCCTCTTCGAGCTCCCGCTCCAGGCCCATCAGCATCACGCGATGGCCGCCCGGCCGTAGCTCCAGCTCACCATGTGCGGGAATCACCATCCCACCCTTGACCTCTTGCATGCGCGAGGTCGCGTCCTCCGTGGCCACTTCTTGCAACTCCACCATCCGCGCAACATCGGTCCGCACCTCCACGAGGCGGTCTTCGGCGCCTGCGTTGCGCACATGGAAAAAGGCGACGGCACGGCCAGGGCCCATCGCGTAGCGAGTCCACGGCTCAGAAACGGTCAGGTCGCCGATAGTAGCGTCGGGCCCAACAGCCCCTTCGGCGCTCGCACCCGGCATTCCACCTCCGCCCATGCCCTGCCCGTGACCACGGCCGTGGCCGGGCTGGCTCACTGTTCGCACCGGAGCGACTATCGTTAGTTCGCCGGAATGTTCAAAAACCAGGGTAATGCTGAGCTCTTCACCGTCCTCGAGCTCCCGCTCCAGGCCCATCAGCATCACGTGATAACCGCCCGGCCGCAGCTCCAGCTCGCCATGTGCGGGAATCACCATCCCGCCCTCGAGCTCCTGCATGCGCGAGGTCGCCCCCTCGCTGACCACCTCGTGCAACTCCACCATCCGCGCGACATCGGTCCGCGCTTCCACAATGCGGTCTTCGGCGCCGGCATTGCTCACATGGAAATAAGCGGCGGCGTTGGCGCCCATCGTGTAGCGAGTCCACGGCTCAGAAATGGTCAGGTCGCCGATAGTAGCGTCCGGCCCAACATCCCCTTCGGCGCTCGCGCTCGCCATTCCACCCCCGCCCATGCCGTGGCCGTGGCCACCATTCATGTTGCCACTGCCTTCGCCATTGTCGCCGGTGATGGCTTCCACCCGGGCGGAGATGGTGACTTCGCCAGCGGTCTCGAAGACAAGCATGATGCTCAGCTCCTCGCCGTCCTCGAGCTGCCGCTCCAGGCCCATCAGCATCACGTGATAGCCGCCCGGGCGAAGCTCCACCTCGCCCTCCGCAGGGACCACGATGCCACCTTCGACTTCCTGCATGCGGCCGGTCCCGTTTTCGGTCACCACCTCATGCAACTCCACCATCCGAGCAACATCGGTTTGCGCTTCCACAAGGCGGTCTTCGGCGCCGGCATTGCTCACCCGGAAATATGCAGCGGCGTTGGCGCCCATCGTGTAGCGCGCCCAGGGCTCATAAATGCTCAGGTCGCCCACTGTGGCCGCCGGAGCAGCACCATTGCCCCCGTCCTCAACCTCATCCTCATCGCCGTTGCAGGCTGCAACAGCGAGCATCCCCAGCGCGAGCAGCGCTGCCAGTGCCAGGGCCGGCCCCCGGCGGTACCTGTGCGTGTTCAATTCCCTGTATATCCTTCTTGTACAAGTTTGGTCACGTCATGCAGCCAGTGTTCCCGCTCGATCCCGAACGGATACACGAGATGAGCAAGCTCGGTCTCCGGGTCAAATGCGTAAACAAAAGCCGCATGCGTCACTTCGTATTCGAACCCGCCAGCCCGGGCGCGCTCGGTCTCCACGGCCTCTGCTGGCTGCACGCCCATCGCGATCTGCACGCGCTCGATCGTTTCCTGGTCGGCGGTGAGCCCGATGAAATCGGGGTTGAAAAGACCGAGCCAACGGTCCAATACCTCGGGCGTATCCCGGGCCGGGTCAGTCGTGATGAAGATGACCTTCACCTGCCTGGCGTCCTCCGGATCCATCGCCCTGAGCATCTCGCGGATGTCGAGCATGTGTGTCGGGCAGATGTCCGGGCAGTTGGTGTAGCCGAGCGCGATCAGCGTCACATAGCCTTCTGTCTCCGCCACAATGTCGAAGTCGTTGCCGCCGGTATCGGTGAGGACAAAATCCGGCTTTGGCCACGGCGGGTTGATACGCACGCCATAGAAATCGGGCTTCTCGCCACCAGCGCGGGCTTCGGCTAACTCGCCACTTTCAGCGCCCGCATCCACGCTGCGGTCATCGGTGTCCGCATTCGCGGAGTCGTCGTCAGTCGCGAGATTGGCAGCAAATACGCCAGCCACCGCCGCGATGATCAACACCAGCGCTCCCACCACTCCAAGCACCCAGAAGCGTGCCACGGCGCCCTTCCGGGTCTTCCTCTCCTCCACGTCCTCCTCCTCTTCTTCTGTTGAGCGAATCGTGTTCACCCACAAACGCAGCGTACCGCCGGCAGCGCCTTTCGGACGTGACAATAATCACTTCCCCTTGCAATTCGCTCTTCGAGGAGTGCCCAGTGTGTTGCCTCTCTGTAAGCCGCACCACCAACGAAAACAGGTAGCAACTGAAGCCCGGATATGTGCAGCCACAGCCCCGGGGCCAGCCGGATTTTGACGCAAAGCGATCGACGGGCGATTCCAGCGACCGAAGTTACACGAACTTTACCGCGACCAGATCGAGCTTTTGCACACCCTTGCTAGTCTCCTTTTCCGGGTGGGGGAGAGGCGGTAGCTACATGGTCAGCAAGCTCCAGTCGTTGCTCTTCATCCTCGTTGTCGTCACCATCGCATTCATCTTCACCGGCTTCACCCCCGCTTCGGACACGGCTGCTCACGAACCCGGCGGCCCGTCGCAACTCGAACCCGGTGACGAAGCCGTGGTCGCCGCCGGCGACGACTGCCTCAACCTTCGAAGCGCCGCGGGCCTCGATAAGCCCATCGAAAACTGCCTGGCGACCGGCGTCTCCGTGACCATCCTGGGCGGCCCCGTCAGCGCCAACAACTATACCTGGGTCGAAATCGAGCACTGGGCGGGCAACACGGGCTGGGTTGCCGCCGAATACCTGGAAAAGGCTGGCACCGGCGAACCGACCGAGCGCGCCGTGGCGGCTTCGGTCCCGGAACAGCGCGGCGGCCAGGCACTGGTCGAAACTGGCGGCTCCTGCCTGAACTTCCGTGAAGGCCCCGGGCTCGAGCACGATACCTTCACCTGTCTCGCAGACGGCACGCAACTCGATGTCCTGGGCGAGAGCGTGGGTGCTGACGGCCACACGTGGGTCCACGTGGCCCGGGACAATGGCGAACGCGGCTGGGTTGCCGATGAGTACCTGCTGTTCTTCGATCTCGGCCCGGCCATCGAACGGCAGGTCATCGGCACCTCGCTCCAGGGC
>SLAK01000391.1 GCA_007126855.1 Dehalococcoidia bacterium
AGCGCCTGGCCGGGCGGCACCACCTTGCTCACCAGGCCGATGCGCTCTGCCTCCTTGCCGTCCACGAAGTCGGCCGTCAGCAGGTAGTACTTCGATTTCGCCATCCCGCAGAGCAGCGGCCAGATCATCGCCGCGTGGTCGCCCGCCGCCACGCCCAGCCGCAGGTGCCCGTCCGTCAGGCGTGCGTCCTCTGCCATCACGGAAATATCGGCCATGAGCGCGACCGCGAGCCCGGCGCCGACAGCCACGCCGTTGATCGCCGAGACAATGATCCGGTCGCAATTCACCATTCCCCAGACCAGGTCCTGCGCTTCCTTGAGCACGCGCGACAGCTCTTCGAAGCGCTCTTCCGGCGCCATCGCCGCGCGCTTCTCGATGTCCCCAAGGTCCCCGCCTGCGGAAAAGGCCTTCTCACCGGCGCCGGTCACCACAACGATCCGTGCGTCCGGGTCCTTCTCCAGGTCCGCCCAGATGGTCGTCAGCTCCTTGTGCATGCGGTCGTTCGTGGCGTTGTAGACTTCCGGCCGGTTCAACGTCACCAGCGCGATGCCGTCCTTTACCTCAACCAGCAGGTGTTCGTAGGTGCTGTAGTCCAATGCGGGCCTCCCTGTCGAATCTCGGCAAGCGTCGCCCGATTGTACCCCGCCGGGTCAGTCCACCTGCCGGACTCGCGGTACGAACAGGAACACGAATGCCGTCACCGCAACCAGGCCAAGTGCCAGCACGGCGAAGGAAAGCCGGATGCCGACAAACTCCGCCGCCATGCCGACGAAAAACGTGCCCAGCTGCATCACGCTGAATTGCGTCATGAAGACCGACATCACGCGGCCGCGGTACGCATTGTCCACATACGAATGCAGCAGCCCCTGTGAAAGCGCCTGGCGCAGCGCTGACCCAACGCCCACCGGCACCATGAATGCCGCCGCCAGCCAGTAGCTCTCCGTCAGCGTGAAGGCCAGGAGACCGATGCCAAGCACGGTTGCACCCGCCAGCAGCAGCATCCCGCGCCGCTTGTCTGGCAGTGATGCCAGCACAAGCGAGCCTGCGAGCGAACCAATCGCGCTGATGCTGATCAGCAAGCCGATGTCGAAACCGTCGCCGTCGAAGATGTCCGCCACGTAGCCCGGCAGCAGGAAGAGGTAGGGCATGCCGAATAGCGATGAGATGAAACTCACGGCCAGCAGCGTGAACATCAGCTGGTCGCCCCGGATGTAGCTCAGCCCATCGCGAATATCCCGCAGGCTGCTCAGCCCCGCCTGGAGCGGTCCCGCGCCGTTCTCGGAAGGGGCTGTCGCCGGCTGCCACGTCACCCGTAGCAACCCCAGGATCGCGACGCCGTAAAGCGCCGCCATGGCCAAAAATGCCCAGTCAAACCCGGCCGCCGCGACAATGAAGCCGCCAGCAGCCGGCGCCAGCAGCCGCATGGAGTTCATCCCCGCCTGGTTCAGCGCTACCGCGTTCATCATCCGTTGCATGCCGACAATGTCCGGGATCATCGCCTGCCGCGATGGCATCATCAGCGCCATCACCGCGCCCTGCGCCAGCGCTCCAAGCAGGAGCCATTCGATGCGCATGAGCCCCGCCACGATCAGCCCGGCCATGACTGCCGCGTTCAACAGGCTGGCGGCCTGCCCCACCTGGAGCACCAGCCGCTTCGGCAGCCGGTCCGCCAGAACGCCGCCGAACACCGAGAGGAACAGCATCGGCAGCGCCCCCGCCAGCCCCACCAGTCCCAGCGCCGCATACGAGCCCGTCAGGTCGAAGGCAAGAAAGCCGCGCACCACGAGCTGCATGTTCATCGCGGCCATCTGGCCCAGCATTGCCAGGTAGAACCACCGGAACTCGCGGTCGTTGAACGAATCAAAGGTGCGCGGCATCAAGCGCATGCCGCCGCGCCCGGATGTCGGCACGTGCTCGACTACAACAGTCGCTGTATCACCGTGCTCCCCGGCATCCAGTTCGCCGGGAGCAACACCGCCCTGCCGGAGCTTGTGATCGTCGGACGCCGACTGGCGCGCCACGCAATCCTCCACGGAGGGTCTGAGCCGCCATCTGCTGCCACGCTTTGACCTTGACGGCAGCGTTAAAGACTACCACGAACAGCCTGTACAGGCTGTTCGCCCCTTTCATCGTCGGGCACCCCTTGTATCGCGATTCCTTCGTAACCATCAAAGCGATAGTTGAGACCTATCACCGGCACGGGCTAGGATGCCCCTGAGCAAGCAGCCAGGAGGGGCGGACCATGACGACAATGACGGCGGCGCCCGCGGACACCGCATACCTCTACGACAGGCTCGAAGAGCGCATCCTCGAGCGTGACCAGGTGGGCGCGAGCGACGCGTTCTACGACATCGTCCGCCGGGACCGGCCCCTTGAGGAAATGCTCCGCGAAACAGTGCGCATCCACGCACCGTATACGCACACGCCATACCACCAGCGCATCGACAACGGCGTCGTTCGCTTCGTCAACAACGACCATTGCTTGCTGAGTGCCGGCGCGAGCCTTCGACTGGTGCCCTTCGTCGGCGATCGTTATCGCCTGCTCCCCCTGGCTCAGACCATCTGGTATGTCCCCACCGGGCTCGACCCCTGGAACCAGCTCGTCGGCAAGATGCCCGGCCACTATGCCCGTGGCCAGTTCGACCCGGCGAAGCATCCGGTCATCCCGCCGCCCTCCGTGCACTGGGAGGATCAGGAGCCGCTCCATCTCGACGGAGGCATCGAGCAACGGCTCAACGAGTGGCTGACTTTGGTACAGCGAGGCGAGGTCGTCACTGCCTACCGGGTCTTCCTCGGCATGCTCGAAGAGACCGGGCATCGCGAACGCGTGCTCGCCGAGCTGGTATTCGCCGGCCTGATCGACGTGCAGGACCGTGTCCTCTTCAACCGCTCCTTCACTACCGGTCATAAGGCCTACCGCGCCCGCGCCACGGTGGAGCTGGCGGACGCTGTAGGCTGGGAGAACGCGCATCCGGTCATCTACGCGGGCGTCCCCGATATCGCCGTTGGCCCGCGCTGGTACTCCGCCTACGAAATGGCCGGCGAAATCGCATGGCTCCAGCTCGCCGAGGAGGAAGAACGCCAGCGTTCCTCCATAGCCCCCACGCCCGAATTGCCGCCCGAGCGGCGCCTCCTTGCTAACGAGCTCCCTCTCACCACCGCCGAAGCCGACATGCTGTTCCACGCGCTCATCCGCGCGCCCGAACCCGCGTATATCGAGGCCATCACGTCGCTCCTGCTCGCCGGCAAAGACGCCCGCCAGATCGTCGACGTGATGCAAGTCGCCGCAGCGCAGGTTGTCCTCGAAACCGGCGACCCGCGAAACTTCACCGTCTCCCAGCACGTCTACGAGTACACGAACTCGCTCGCCTGGTTCTACGACCGTTTTGACCATCCCCACCGCCTGAAGCTGCTCTTCGTCGCCGGTTCCTTCCTTTGCCAGGCCGGCCACTTCACACGAAACACGCCCGGCAACGGCCTCGCGAATACCATCCCTCCGCGCGCCATTCGCGAGCTCTCCGCCCGCCAACTCCTCGATCATCTCGATGACGCGATGGTGAGGAGAAACCCCGCTGAAAGCGTCGCCACCGTCCGCGCCTATCTGGACGGCGGCTACGACCGCCGGCCGCTCATCCGCACCCTTGCGCTCGGCGCGGCCAAGCAGGGCAACGATCCCCACAACCAGGAGATCGGCCTCTGTTTCCTCGAGGACTACGGCAAGAACAGCTCACCGAAGC
>SLAK01000096.1 GCA_007126855.1 Dehalococcoidia bacterium
AGCGCATGCTTCTTGACGAGCATCTGGACCGATCGCGCTGTCAGCCGCCCGCCCGAGCGATTCAGCCACAGCGCGGCGACGGCGCCCTTCGCCCGCTTTTCCAGTTCCGGCCGGCCCTCTTCCAGGTAGCGCTCCAGTGCGGCCATCGCCGGCTCGCCGAACAGCACCACGCGTTCCTTCGCACGCTTCCCGCGCACGATCGCCGCGCCCTGGCTGCAGTCCACATCACCGGCATCCAGCGCCACCAGCTCGGATATCCGCAGGCCGCCGCCATACAGCAGCTCCAGGATGGCGCGGTCGCGCAGCCCGCCCGGCATCGACGTGTCCGGCGCCTCGAGCAGCCGCTCGATATCCCCCTGCTGGAGCACCTTTGGCAGCCGTGTGCCACGCTTCGGCATCGCCGTCCCGTAGAGCAAATCCCGGTCGGTCACACCCTCGCGCAGGAGGTACTTGTAAAAACCATGCACCGTGCTGGTCCGCCGCATCAGCGACCCGGGCACAATGCCCGCCTCCCTGAGTGTGCCGAGATAAGCGCGGAAATGCTGGCGGCTGACGGCAAAGGCGTCGAGTCCTTCCTCCTCGCAGTAGCGCAAGAAGTGCCCGATGTCGTTCCGGTAGTTCCGGATCGTGTGCTTAGAGCGGTTGCCGACCGCCTCCAGCTCCCGCAGGTAGGCCTCCAGGTAGGCTTCAGCCGTCTTGTGCTCCGCCCGCTCCATGCTCGACAGAATAAGCGACCAAACGTAAAGGGCGAGCCCTTCCTGCTACCGGCGCCAACCAGTAGCCGCGACCGCCCCTGGTCGCGGGGCGTGCGCTGGCTTTGCCCCTTGCCGTCAGCGTCCCTGCGGCCTGACTACCCCGCAGCCCGTGAGCGCGCGTTCTCCCGCCGTTTGGCCCAGGCCTTCTTGCCTCGCTCACTGCGCTCCATGAGCTTGCGGTTCGCTTCCTCGCGTTCCTCCAGCGGCCGCGCCGGTGAGATCTTGTCGGGCTCCAGGCTGTTCGTGGTGTAGCTGCACTGCGGGTAGTTCCAGCAGCCGTAGAAAACGCCGCGCTTCGTGCGCTTCTCCACCAGTTCGCCATGAGTTGGGCCGTACTTCGTGCACTCGGGGCACGGCACGCCTACCGGCACGCTCGCCCGGAAGGTGCAGTCGCCACTTTCCCGCCGCTCGCAGTCGACATAGGGCCCGAAGGGCCCGGTCTTCTGGATCAGCCCCGCTCCGCACAGCGGGCACTCGTAATCGATCTTCGTCGGCCCGCTCTGCTGTACCGGTTGCCCCTCTTCGGTCAGCGGCATCGCGTTCTTGCACTCCGGGAAGCGCGGGCAGCCAAGGAACTTCCGCCCGCCGCGACCCCAGCGGATCACCATGTTTGCCTGTTCGCAGACGTTGCACAGGATATCCGTCTGTTGCGTCTGCTTCTCCGCGGTCTGCTTGGCCCGCTCCATGTCCTTCTCGAAGCGGCTCCAGAAATCGCGCACCGTCGGCAGGTATTCCGCCTTGCCTTCCGCGATCTCGTCGAGCTGGTCCTCCATCGTGCTCGTGAAGCTCGGCGCCACGTACTGGTCCAGGTGGTTCACCAGCATGTCGTTCACCACGAAGCCAAGCTCCTGCGGCACCAGCGCGCGGCCCTCTTTCTTCACGTAGTCGCGCTTCTGCACCGTCTGGACAATCGTCGCGTAGGTGCTGGGCCGGCCGATGCCGAGCTCCTCCAGCGTCTTCACCAGCGAGGCCTCCGTGTAGCGCGGCGGCGGCTCGGTGAAGTGCTGCTTGCCTTCAACCTTGCGCCGCTCGATTTCCTGGCCTTCGCGCAGTTCCGGCACCTTGCCGCCCGCGCCGTCTTCCTCGTCGCTCTCATCGCGCTCGTTCGCGTGGACGCCGTAGGCGCGGAGATGGCCCGGGAAGGCCAGCTCCGACGTGCTCGCGCGGAAGATGCCTCGGCTCTCACCGTTCTCTCTCGCGTCGATCTCCACCTGAAGCGTGTTGTAGCGCGCATCGGCCATCTGGCTCGCGACGAAGCGCTCCCAGATGAGCCGGTACAGGCGCATCTGCTGCGGACTCAGCACATTACGCAGGCTGTCCGGTGTGCGTGCGACCGACGTCGGGCGGATCGCTTCGTGCGCCTCCTGGGCGCCCCGCGACCTCGTCCGGTACACGCGCTCCTTCGCCGGCAGGTAATCCTTGCCCCACTGCTTGCCCACGAAGTCCCGCGCCTCGGCGCGTGCCGCCGGCGCGATGTTCAGCGAGTCGGTACGCATGTAGGTGATCAGGCCCACCGGCCCCACTCCCGGGATCGCGATGCCCTCGTACAGCTCCTGCGCCACCGACATTGCCTGCTGTGCGCCCATACCCAGCCGGTTGTTCGCAGCCTGCTGCAGCGTGCTCGTCGTGAACGGCGGCAAAGGCGCCCTCTTGCGTTCCCCGCGCTTCACGCTTGAAACGCGGAAGGCGCACCGGTTGAAGGTCTCGATCAGCCGGTTTGCGGCGTCTTCGTCACCGATCTTTGGCTTGCCCTTTTGCCCGGCAATCCGCGCAAGCTCCGCCTCGAATTGCACGCGTTCAGCCGTCTCGGTCTCGGCCAGCAGTGCATGGATCGTCCAGTATTCCTCGGGGGTGAAGCGCTGGATCTCGCGCTCGCGCTCCACGATCAGCCGAAGCGCAACGCTCTGCACACGCCCCGCCGTCGCGTTCTTCGCCACCTTGCCCTGGACAAACCAGGTCAGCGGAAAGCCGATCAGCCGGTCGAGCACGCGCCGCGTCTGCTGCGCCTCCACGAGATCCTCGTTAAGCCTCGGTGGGGCGGTGCTTGTGGTCGCAGCGTCGAAGGCTTCTTCGATCGCGGGCTTCGTGATCTCGTGAAAGACCACCCGCAGCGTCTTCTCGTCCGGGATGCCGGCCGCTTCTTTCACGTGCCATGCGATGGCCTCGCCTTCGCGGTCGGGGTCGGTCGAGAGATAGATGACGTCGGCGTCCTCGGCGGCCTTCGAGATCTCGTCGATCACTTCGCGCTTATCGATGCCCCGCCGCTTGTCCTTCACCACGACCCACTTGGGCTTGAATTCCTGCAGGTCCTCCAGCCCGTAGCCAAAGCTCGTCAGGTCGCGCACATGGCCGACCGAGGCGATGACCCGGTAGTCGTCGCCCAGGATATTGGCCACCGTGCGCGCCTTTGCCGGCGACTCAACGATGACCAGCTTCTTGCCGTCCCCCGATGGGCCGTGGCCGTTGGTGCTCCCCGCTTTGGGAGCAGCCTGGTCCGTCGACGAACGGGATCCCTTGCCCGAACGCGTCTTTCGCTTCGGTTTCGAACGTGTCGCTGTGGTCACAGCGGTACCCTATCCATTTTGTGTCCCGATAACCGGGGTGTCGTTTGAGCCTAGTGGGCGCTTCTCGTCTTTGTCGAGAACAGACGCTTTACGGTACCCGCTCCGCCTTGACAAACGTCATGGGCGCCGTCTGGGTTACCAGCCCCCGCAACTCCATCATCTGTAATGTGCTGCTCACCAGGTTGATGGGCAAACCCGAATCCCGCGCAACCTCGTCGATGTGCCTGGCGCCGCCGCCCAGGCGCTCAAGGATCGCCGCTTCGTTGCCGTCCGCTGGAGCTGCTGACGCCGGGGCGTCCGCCTGCCTCGTCTCCGGCATTGGAAACTGCCGCGTCGCGGTCAGTAAATTAAGCTCTTCACAGAGCTGTTCCGGTCTTGCAACCAGCTTTGCCGTGTGCTCCCGGATAAGCTGGTTCGTCCCGGCGCTCTGGCGCGAAAAGATGCTGCCCGGCACCGCGAACACGTCCCGCCCCTGTTCGAAAGCCCAGTTCGCTGTGTGCAGCGCGCCGCTGCCCTCTCCCGCCTCCACCACCAGCGCCGCGCGCGCCAGCCCCGACAGGATCCGGTTGCGCCGCGGAAAATAGTCGGGCCTCGCAGGTATCCCCGGCGGGTATTCGCTCACCAGGCAGCCCTGCTCCTCGATCCGCTGCGCCAGCCCCGCGTTCTCACGCGGATAAACCTTGTCGATGCCCCCGGCCAGTACAGCTACCGTCGGCGCGCCCCGCTCCAGTGCCGTGCGGTGCGCAATCGAGTCCACCCCGCGCGCCAGCCCGCTGATGATCGCCACGCCTGCGTCCGCGAGCATCCCCACGAACGCCTCCGTCGCCTGCCGGCCATATGGCGTTACCGACCGCGTGCCGACCACGGCCACGGCCTGTTCGAAGCTCGGCTCTTCCGAGCCGCGCACGAACAGCACCGGCGGCGCTTCGTTGATCTCCCGCAGCGCCGCTGGATAGTCGCTATCGAGCCAGGTGTACACCCGCGCGTTCGAACTTTCGACGATTCCCATCTCCCGCTCGGGGTCGAAGTCTGCCCGCGCTTTGAGCACCGCCTGCGCGTAACGCCGGTCGACGCCGGCAGCGGCGATCTCCTCGACGCTGGCTTGCCAGGCGCCGGCAATCGAACCGAAGCGCGCCAGCAGCAATGCGAAGTTCGCACTCCCCAGGCCGGCGCGCCGCAGCGCGAGCCAGTACGGTAGCTCGCCGCTCACCCCGCTCACGAGCCCGCCGCGCTCTCGATCGGTTCCTCCGCTTCCCGCTCGACCCGGAGCCGCCGGATGCGCCGTCCCGACATGCTCAGCACACGCAACGTCAGCCCGTCCACCTCCGCTTCATCGCCCACCGATGGCAGCCGCCCCAGTTCATGGATCACCAGGCCGCCCACGGTGTCGTAGTCTTCCGACTGCACGTCCACCCCGAAGACGTCCTGGAGCGTCGACGTCGGCGCCCCGGCGTCCAGTACAACTTCGTTTTCCGAGAGCACTTCCATCGGCACGCGGGCCGTGTCGTACTCGTCCTCGATTTCGCCGACGATCTCCTCGAGCAGGTCTTCGATCGTCACCAGCCCGGCCGTGCCGCCGTATTCGTCCACCACGATTGCCATGTGGGTGCGCGAAGCGCGCATCTCCGTCAGCAGCTGGTCCAGCCGCTTCGATTCCGGGATGAACACTGGCTCGCGCAGCAACTCGCTCAGGCGCCGCTCCCGGCCCCCATTGGCCACCGACCGCAGCAGGTCCTTCGCGTACACGATGCCAACAATGTCGTCGATGCTCTCGCGATAGATGGGCACGCGGCTCACGCCCCGCTCGATGATGATCGCCGCCACGTCTTCCACGCTCTCGTCGATGCTGGCCGCCGCCATGTCGATGCGCGGCACCATGATCTCCCGCGCCGTCTTATCTTCCAGCGCGATGATGCCCCGGATCATCCGGCGCTCTTCTTCCTCCACGCCGCCGGTCGCCTCCTCGCGCTCCACCAGCGCGAGCAGGTCATCCGGTTCTGGAGCGACCGCGCGGATGGTGCGGGCCACCAGCTTCGCCGGCAGCGCCAGCACGAACGACGGGCCGCCGAAAATAATGCTGCTCCAGCGGATGAACTGGCTGAGCTGCAGCGCCGATACCTCGGGCTGCCGCGCTGCGACAAGGCCAACGGTCATCTGGATGATCGCCGCCCCGAGCACGCCAATCGCGCCGATGCCGACAATACCCACGCCGGCGCCATAGGCCTGCACGCCAAGGTAGGCCACGCTCAGCACGAACGACGCCGCGAACAGAATGCGCCCGGTGGTCAGCGGGTCCAGTGCGGCCGCTATGCGCTCGGCGCTTTCGGCAATCTGCTGTGCGCGACGGTCACCCCTGGTGCCCAGCGCCTGGATGCGTGCCCGGTTGGCGCGCTCAAGTGCTGTCTCTCCAGCCGCAAACGCTGCGAGGGCGATGGCCGAAACCACCAGGACAACGACTGCGATGATACTGTCGGTTTCCACCTTAGCTCTCTGGTGACCTCCGGCCGGGCAAGGGACGCGCAGGGACTCCGGCCACCCGGCCACCCGCCGGGACATCCTTCGTCACCACAGACCCGGCGCCTGTCGATGCGTTGTCGCCAATGACCAGGGGCGCGACCAGCATGCTGTCGCTCCCAAGAAACACGTTTCGACCTATCACTGTCTTGTTCTTTCGCTCTCCATCGTAGTTGCAGGTGATGATGCCTGCTGCCACATTCGTGCCGTCCCCAACTTCAGCATCGCCTACATAGCTAAAATGGTGCATCCGCACCCGCTGCCCAAAATGCGACCGGTTCACCTCCGCGTAGTTGCCCAGGTGGCAGTCGTCGCCGATCGTGCTCTGCCCCCGCACATGCGCGAACGGCCCCGTGTGTACCCGGTCGCCAAGGGTCGACTCCTCGATAACCGAAGCGTCCACCACGCACTCCTCCCCAACCGTGCTACCCCTCAGCGTTGAGCCGGGACCGATCCGGCTGCCACTGCCCACGCGCGTCCTGCCCCACAGGTAACAATTCGGCAGGATCGTCACATCACTTGCGATCTCCACCTCCCCGTCGATGTAGGTCGTCGCCGGGTCAATCATGGTCACGCCAGCCAGCATGTGCCGCTCGAGTATGCGCCGCCGCATGATGGCTTCCGCTTCGGAAAGCAGGAGCCGCGTGTCCACGCCCAGCACGTCCTCAGCCTCCACCTCCACCGCGACGCCCGGGCGCCCGGCCTCGTAGGCGAAGCGCGGGAGCACCGTCAGGTAGTACTCACCCTTCTCACTCTGCTCCACCCGCGGCAGCTGTCCCCATAGCCACGCCGCGTCGAAGACGTATTGTCCCGCGTTGCGCTCGGCGAAACCGCCGTCGCCGTCGCTGCGTTCAACGATGCCCGACACCCGGCCTTCTTCATCGCGTTGCACCCGGCCAAACGCGCCCCGGTCCTCATGCGCGTGTACGGCGAAAGCCATTGGCGCGCCATCGCGCGCGGCGGCCAGCGCCTGCAGTGTTTCGCCGCGGATCAGCGGCGAGTCGCCGTTGAGCACGAAGATTTCGTTGCAGCCTTGCATCGCGTCCTGGCAGCGTTTCACCGCGTCCGCAGTGCCAAGCAGCTCCGGCTGGTCCACGAAAAGCACGTCGTCTGCGCCAACACTCGCCCGGACGTCTTCGGCCCCGTGACCGACCACCACTGCGATACGTGCAGGCCCCAGCGTGCGCGCTGCATCGATAACGTGGCGCACCATGGGGACGCCGCATACGGGGTGCAGAACCTTGGGCAGCCGGGACTTCATGCGTGTGCCCTTGCCGGCGGCAAGCACAACGACGCCGCATCCTGCACGTTGCTCGCTCATAACCGGCCAGGGTGTGCCGTGGCGGTGCTATTGCAGCTGCCTGGCAGCATGGATTTCGAGGGTTCGCAGTACGTACGCATAATGGACGCGCGTGACGTCCGTCATCATGCTATGGAGCCTGAAAAAAGGCTGTCAAGGATTCCTTCTGGCAACATAGTCCCATCACCCTTGTTCCAAACCCGGGAGCGCCCTCTATGCCCACACCGCCACGCACCTCGAATGAGATACGCCAGGCCTTTGTCGACTTCTTTGTCGAACGGGGGCACGCGCATCTCGCCGCGTGGCCGCTGGTGCCCATCGGCGACCCCACCTCGCTCTTCACCAGCGCCGGCATGCAGCAGTTTCGCCCCGTCTTCACCGGCGAGCAGGAGCGCCCGGCGCCGCGCGCCACCACCGTGCAGCCCTGCTTCCGCACCACCGACATCGAAGAAGTCGGCGACCTCTCCCACCTCACCGCCTTCGAAATGCTCGGCAACTTCTCCTTTGGCGACTATTTCAAGAAGGAAGCCATCGGCTGGGCCTGGGAACTCCTCACGGAGATTTATCAAATCCCCCCCGAGCGCCTGCACATCACCATCTTTCTCGAAGACGAAGAAGCCTACGGGCACTGGCGCGACCTTGGCGTGCCGGATGAGCGCATCCACCGCTGCGATGAGGACAAGAACTACTGGTTCAGCTTCCCCAAAGATCAGTCCGGCGCCAGCGGCCCCTGCGGCCCCTGCAGCGAGATCTTCTACGACTACTTCCCCGAGCGTGGCCTCGAACCCGCAGACCCAGCCCACGATGACGAACGCTTCCTGGAAATCTGGAACCTCGTCTTCATGCAGCTCTACCAGCAGCCCGACGGCAAGCGCGTCGAACTTCCCGCGCAGAACATCGACACCGGCAGCGGACTCGAGCGCGTCGCCGCCGTCCAGCAAGGCAAGCGCTCCGTCTTCGAAACCGACATCTTCCTCCCGATCCTGGAAGAAGCCGCCGCCGTCGCCGGCAAGGACTACCTTGGTGGGAAGCTCACCGACGACGAGGCCTACGCCATCCGAGCCATGGCCGAACATTGCCGCGCCGCCACCATGCTCATCGGCGACGGCGTTGTCCCGTCCAACGAAGGCCGTGGCTACGTCCTTCGCCGCATCATCCGCCGCGCAATCTACTTCGCCCGCAAGATCGGCGTGCGAGAACCCTTCACCACGCGCGTCTCGGCCGCTGCAATCGAGAAGCTCAAGACCGGCTACCCGGCGCTCGAAGAGAACCGCGACTTCATCGCCCGCGCCCTTGGATCAGAAGAAGAACGCTTCCTCCGGACCATCAGCGCCGGCTCCCAGCGGCTCGATACCCTGCTTGAACGGCTGCGCGGGGAAGACGCCGTCGTTGTCCCCGGCGAAGAAGCCTTCACGCTCTACGACACCTTTGGCCTGCCCATCGAGCTGACTCGCGAAATTGCCGCCTCTGCCGGCTTTAGCGTCGACGAAGATGGCTTCGAGCGCGCCCTCGATGCTCAGCGCGTCCGCGCCCGGCAGGCAGGCCGCTTCCTCAAAGGCGAGGCCTCTGAAGTCATCCAGCAACTGGGCGAAGACCACTCCGCTTTCGTTGGCTACACCCACGTCGATACCGACTCCCACATCGTCGCCATAATCCGCGAGGGCCAGCTCGTGGACATGGCGACGCCCGGGACGGAGTGCGACGTCATCCTCGATGTCACGCCCTTCTACCCGGAAGGCGGCGGCCAGATTGGCGACCGCGGCGCCATCCGCACCCCCAACGCCGTGGCCGAAGTGCTCGATACCCAGCCATCCGGCGGCGCCATCGTCCATCGCGTCCGCGTCGTCGAAGGCGAGCTACGCCCCACCGAAAGCGCGACCGCCGTGGTCGACACGACCTTCCGTGAGGGCGCGATGCGCCACCACACGGCCACTCACATGCTCCACTCCGCGCTACGCGAGATCCTGGGCCCCCACGTAAAGCAGCAGGGCTCGCTGGTCACCCCCGGCAGGCTCCGCTTCGACTTCACCCACCTCGAACAGACGCCGCGCCCCGCGCTCCTGGAAGTGCAACACCTGGTCAACGACAAAGTCCGCCACGACCTGGAGGTCACCTGGCGCAACACCACCTTCCAGGAAGCAATGGCCGCCGGCGCGCTCGCTTTCTTTGGCGACAAATACGGCTCCGAAGTCCGCGTGGTTGAAATCCGTGATGTCGACAATACCTTCAGCGCCGAGCTCTGCGGCGGCACCCACGTCCATCACACCGGCCAGCTAGGGTTCATCCATATCGTCCGCGAATCGGCGGTGGCGGCCGGCACACGCCGTATCGAGGCGCTCAGCGGGAGCGCCGCCGAGGACTACCTGCTCGAACAACACGAACGCCTGCTCCGCCTGGCCGACCGGCTCTCGACCAGCCCGGCGGACATCGAAGAACGAATTGACTCCCTGCAGGCCGAGCTCGAACGCCTCCGCAAGCAGGAAGAACAGGTCCGCCGCCAGCAGGGCGCATCGCTCACCGCGCAGCTCCTCGAGGAGGCCACGCAGGTTGGGGACGCGAAGCTTGTCGTCGCGCGGCTCGACGGCGTCTCCGGCGATGTGCTCAAGGAGATCGCCGACACCCTGCGCCAGCGGCTGGGCACCGCGCTGGTCGTGCTCGTTGGCGTCGATAGCGGCAAACCCGCCTTCCTGGTCGCCGCCACGCAGGATCTGGTCAAGAAAGGCGTGAACTCCGGCAACCTGGTCCGTGAAATCGCAAAAGCCGCCGGCGGTGGCGGTGGTGGACGCCCCGATATGGCGCAGGCGGGTGCCCGCGACACCAGCCGGCTGCAAGAAGCGCTTGATTATGCACGGAAGATAGCTGCTGAGGCACTGAGCTGAACGCTATAGTGGTTGGGCGGCGGGGCTACACAAGGGTGTCCTCATATGACTAATCCATCCGGGCCGGCTGACGGAGAAGAGCAGGCTCATGAAGACGGACAAGCCACCGATCAGGAGGGCGATTCCGGGGAAAGTTACGCAAGCGTAGTCCACGTGGACCGCCACGAGGACATCGCCTCCATCTGTGGCCGGATAGACACAGCACCGTCCTACGCGGTCGTCATCCATGCGCCCGGCGGAAATCGCGCGCTCAGCCGCGAGCTCGGCATGCGCCGCGTACTCCGCCACGCCGAAGAAACCGGTAAAGCCATTGCCTTCGCCACCAGCAGCCCGGCGCTCTCTTCGCGCGCCCGCTCCCTGGGCATCCCCGTCGCCCGCAAACCCGAATATGTCCGCTGGGACGCCGGTGGCCGCGTGGTTCTCGGCCTGGGTGGCAAGAGTGTCGCCATCCCTGCTTTCGGCCGTCTCCTGCAGGTGCTCGTCATCCTGGGCATCGCCGCCGGCTTCGTAGCGTTCGTCGGCGCCATGGGGCCCGCGGCAACCGTCACCGCCTACCCCCCGTCGGAGACGCTCGAGCAGGTCGTCAGGCTTGCAGCCAACGAAGGATTCGACGAGCTCGACCTGGACAACATGCGCGTGCCCGCCGTCGAAGTCGTGTCGTCGCGCGTCGTCACGGTCGTTATCCCGACCACGGGATCCACCATGGTGGGCACCGCGCCTGCCACGGTGACCGTCACTGTCACCAACCCCACCGGCGACGAAGTCACCGTGCCCTCCGGCGCCGTCGTCGTCGCTGAGCTCGACAATGGCACCGTCGAATTCGGGCTGGAGGAGGAAGTCACCCTTGCCCCCGATGCCAGCGCGCCGGTGACGGCTACCGCGCTCACGCCTGGCTCGCAGGGCAATGTCCCGGCCGGCTCAATCGGCGGCTTCTCCGATTCACGCTTCGAAGACCTCGCCGCAACCAACGAAGAGGCGGCCGAAGGTGGCGAAGACGAGTCGCGCCCCGCTGTCGACCAGGAAGACATCGTTACCCTGCGCGACACCGCAGCCCTGCTCGAAACGGCCCAGGCAATTAAGCAGACCATCGTCGACGACCGCCCACGCGATGCTATCTTCATCGACACCGCAGCCGTCGAGGTCGAACGCGGCGACCCTTCCGATGTCCCCGGCACACCGGCGGATATCGTGAGCATGGACGTCCGCGTCACCGTCTCCGCGCTGGCGATCCCCGAGTCCGTCCTCAACGAGGTCGCCCGCGAACTCCTCGCACCCGAGGACGGCTCCGGCGAGTTCATCACCGGCACCGTGTCCGCGGCCGAAACAGGCTCGCGCCAGGTCGACGCGGTGACCGGCACCATCACGGCCGAGTTCCGCCTTCGCGGGGAGTTCGCTCGGGGTGTCACCTCCGCCGAAATTGAAGATGCGGTCAAAGGCGTGTCACCCGGCGATGTGCCGTCCATTCTCCAGAGTCGCTATGGTATTGATAATGCGGAAGTTGAACTGACGCCCGGCTGGGCGCCCCGGCTTCCGCGCTTCGGTTTCCGGATCGACGTCGAGATGAGCGCACCGCCCTCCGCCGACGCAGCGCCGGAAGTCACGACCACCATTGCGACTGGAGAGTAGCCGCCCTGGAGCAGCGCCCCCGACGGTACCTGGCGATTGACTATGGCGAGCGCCGCGTAGGCATCGCGCTCAGCGATGAGCTCGGCCTCTATGCTCATCCGCGCCCCGCGATTATCGGCGCGGATCGCGACACGCTGGCCGCGCGGCTGGCGGAGATCGTCCGCCAGGAAGAAGTCGACGAGGTCGTGGTCGGTGTTCCAGTCCCCCTGGGCGGCGGCGAATCATCGCAGACGGCGGAAGTCCGCGAATTCGCCCGTCAGCTTCGCCAGGCCCTCGACGTGCCGGTTGTCGAGGCTGATGAACGGCTGTCATCCCACCAGGCCGCCGCAGCCCTCCGTGGCCGCGAACGCAAACGTACCGGCCAGCGCGACTCGGCGGCTGCGGCGATTGTGCTCCAGTCCATCCTGGATGCCCGCAGGGGGCCGGCATCATGACCCTGGGCGCCTACCGCTTGCTTTGCGCCGTCGCTGTTGTGTTCACGGCCGCGCTATTCATCCTCGCAGCGGCCTTCGTCGCGGCCACCCCCGGCGCGATCCTCGGGTCGAGCCCGCCCGCCACTCCCGTGCCTGACGAAGAATCGCAGGAGGTGGAGTTCATCGTCGATGCGGGCGCCAGCGCCGGGGAGATTGGCGCCGAGCTTGAAGAGCTCGGCGTTGTCCGCTCGGGACGCCAGTTCCAGGCTCTGGTGCGCCTCATGGGCGTTGAGAACAGCCTCAACCAGGGCAGCTATACCCTGCGTACCGGCATGTCCGCGCCGGCTGCTGTCCGCATGCTCATCGTCCCGGATGCCGTGCCGGTCATCCAGGTCACCTTCCCCGAAGGCATTCGCATCGAAGAGATGGCCCTCATCGCCCAGGATGCTGGTTTCGGGCACCGTTCCGAATTCCTGGAGGCGGCGGAAGACGCTGAACTTCCGCCCGATTTTGCTCAGCACCTCCCGCCGGCCGATGAGCTGCCGGAGGGTCAGCGCCTCCAGGGCTACCTCTTCCCCGATACCTACATCCTCCCCGAAAACTCGACGATGGAAGAGCTCGTCGACCTCATGATCCGCACGATGGAGCGCCGCTTCACACCGGAACTGCGGGAAGCCGCGGCGGCCCGGGGGCTCAACACCCACGAAGCGCTTACCCTGGCGTCCATTGTCGAACGCGAAGCCGTCGTCGCCGAGGAACGGCCGCTCATGGCCGGCGTCTTCTACAACCGCCTCGACGCCGAAGACCTGCTCGGCGCCGACCCCACAACCCAGTTCGCTGTCGCCCTCGACTCGGAAAGCGTCCGGCAATATGGCTACTGGAAGCAGGAACTCACCATCGAGGACCTGGAACACCCCAGCCCCTACAACACCCGGGCCAACCCTGGTCTCCCGCCCGGCCCTATCGCCAACCCCGGCCTGGCCTCCATCGAAGCCGTCGCCAACCCGATCGACACCGATTACTACTACTTCGTCGCCGACGCCGTCGCCGGCGACGGCTCGCACCGCTTCGCCGTCACCGAGGCCGAGCACCAGGCCAACATCGCGCTCTACGGATCGGCCGAATGACCAGAGTCCTTGGAATCATCGGCCACCCCGTCGCTCATTCCCTGTCGCCCGTGTTCCAGGGCGCGGCCCTCCGACACTGTGGCCTCGACGTCCGCTACGAAGCCTGGGACACGACGCTCGATGACCTTCCCGCGCGCGTCGAAGCCCTCCGCGACCCTGCTGTACTCGGCGCCAACGTGACCATCCCCCACAAGGAAGCGGTCATCCCCCTGCTCGACGAACTCGGTGGCCAGAGCGCGCTGGTCGGCGCAGTGAACACTATTCTGAACCGCGAAGGCCGCCTCTTCGG
>SLAK01000317.1 GCA_007126855.1 Dehalococcoidia bacterium
AGCTGCTCTATGACCAGCATGGCCGTGTTGTAACGATAACGCTGAATCGCCCCGAACGTCTTAACGCCTGGACCGGCACCATTGAGCGCGAACTTATCCACGCGCTGAATCACGCAAACGATGACCCGTCCGCCGGCTGCATCGTCATCACCGGCGCCGGAAGGGGCTTCTGCGCCGGCGCCGACTTTGGCGGCTGGGCCAGCCGCCAGGGCGGCGAGCAGCCCGGCGCCGACGACTACGTGCCCGCGCTCGTCACCTCCGTCGAACAGGAAGCAAGCCCGAATGTGCCCATCACGCTTGCCAACGCGAAGCCCGTGATCGCCGCCATCAACGGCCCCGCTGTTGGCATCGGGCTCACCATGGCCATGGCCTGCGATATCCGCATCGCCTCCGATAAGGCGCGCTTCTCGGCCCGCTTCGTCCGGGTCGGCCTCATCCCCGAATGCGGCGGAAGCTACAACATCCCCCAGGTCGCCGGCATCGAGGCCGCCATGGAGCTCATCCTCACCGGCCGCATCATCGATGCGACTGACCCGCTTGCGGCGAAGCTCGTCAGCCGCATCGTGCCCCACGACGAACTCATGCCCACCGCCTATGCGCTAGCCGAGGAGATCGCCTCCGGCCCGACCAAGCCGGTCTGGATGGCAAAGCGCGAAGTCCGCCGCAACGCCTCCGAGCAGAACCTGCACCAGGTCGTCGCCACCGAAACCCAGCTCTTCGCCCAGCTCAAGGACAAACCGGCCCACCGTGAAGCCGTCGCCGCCTTCATGGAGAAACGCGAGCCACGCTGGCACGGTTAGCGCGAATGGGGAGTCGTGGTTATCGAACCGGGTGCGCCGGTCATCCGGGGCGAGTCGCCCGGTGAGTATCCGACTCGGCGGCGGCGAGGGGATGCTCCGCATCGAAGCGGTTGGCCTCCGCGCGGCGTTCTTCGAGGAGAAGATCTACGGGATCTATATGGCCGGCGGTCCGAATGAACTCATCCTGCGCGCGGCGCACGAGGTTGTCCGCGGTGTCGACAACCAGGGCGCAGTCTTCGATGTACATGATCAGTTCGTCACCCGGCTTGAAGCCGAGCGCCCTGCGCAATTCGGCGGGGATGACAACACGGCCCTGCGCGTCCAGTCGAACTTCGGCGTGAAGGCTCTCTTCGCTCATTGGGCCAGTGTGGCGCGAACGCCATGTCCTTGTCACTCGGCTCCCCGTTCCCCGTCCCCCGTCCTTCCCTTCCCTCTTCGCCCGCAACTCTCTACCATAACGACATGCGCAGCGCGCCAACGACCCGAAAGGTGATACGAACCCCGCGTCCATCGCGCGGGGGTGCGATCCTGCGTTCTTCCACGGCTCGGTAGCCACTCCCAACCGTCCCCTCGCACACACCTGAGTCCTGAAAAGGAAGAACTATGCCTACGGATCGCGTCCAGCTCTACGACACTACCCTCCGCGACGGTTCGCAGATGGAGGGCATCTCGCTCTCTGTCGAAGACAAAATCCGCATCACCCGCAAGCTCGACGAGCTCGGCATTGAATGGGTCGAAGGCGGCTTCCCCGGTTCCAACCCCAAGGACGCCGAATACTTCCGCCGCCTGAAGAACGTCCAGCTCAAAAACGCGAAGGTCAGCGCCTTCGGCGGCACCCGCAAGCCCGGCACCACCTGCGATGCCGACGCCAACATCCAGTCCATGGTCGCCGCCGAAACCCCCGGCGTCACCCTGGTCGGCAAAGCCTCCATGTACCAGGTTCGCAACATCCTCGAGACCTCCGCCGAGGAAAACCTGGCCATGATCGCCGACACGGTGAAGTACTTCAAAGACCTCGGCAAGACGGTCTACTTCGACGCCGAGCACTTCTTCGACGGCTTCTACGAGGACCCGGACTACTCGCTCCAGTGCCTGGCCACCGCCGCCCGCGCCGGCGTCGACTGCCTGGTCCTCTGCGACACCAATGGCGGCATGATCACTCGCTCCCTCCTGCAGGCCGTCGAGGCGGTCCAGCAGCGCACGCCCGATGTCCGCCTGGGCATCCACTGTCACAACGATGTCGGCCTGGCCGTCGCCAACACCCTGTCCGCAGTCGAAGCCGGGGTCTGGCAGGTGCAGGGCTGCGTCAATGGTTACGGCGAGCGCTGCGGCAACGCCGACATCCTCACCGTGCTGGCCAACCTCAAGGTCAAGATGGGCCTGGACGTCATCGAAGACGAGCAACTTGCCCGCCTCACCGAGGTTTCAACCTACGTCTCCGAGCTCGCCAACATGGTGCCCAACGCCCAGGCGCCCTACGTCGGCGCCAGCGCCTTCGCCCACAAGGCCGGCTACCACGTGGCCGGTGTCATGAAGGATCCCGACGCCTACCAGCACATCGATCCTGAGGTCGTCGGCAACCAGAGCCGCGTCCTGGTCTCCGAGCTCTCCGGCCAGCGCAACCTGCTCATGAAGCTCGAAGAGCTCGGCATCGACTACCCCTTTACCCAGGACGAGATCAAAGCCCTGCTCGAGCGTGTGAAGGAGCGCGAATCCGTCGGCTACCAGTTCGAAGGCGCCGAGGCCAGCTTTGAGCTGCTCGTCCGCCGCACCATGCCCGGCTACCGCCCCCCCTGGGAGATCGAGGACTTCGTCATCATGGAGCGCCGCAAGCCCGGCGAAACGCCCGACCAGGGCGAGATCCAGTCCGAGGCCATCGTCAAAGTGCGCGTCGATGGCCAGCTCCAGCACACCGCGGCCGAAGGCAACGGCCCCGTGAATGCGCTCGACCAGGCGGCACGGAAGGCCTTCACCGCCTTCTACCCCGCGCTGGCCAACGTCAAGCTCATCGACTACAAGGTGCGCATCCTCGATACCCAGGCCGCCACCGGCGCAGCCGTCCGCGTGCTCATCGAATCCACCGACGGCAACCGCTACTGGACCACCGTCGGCGCGTCGACCGACATCATCGAAGCCTCATGGCTCGCGCTGGCAGACGCCATGGAATACGCCCTCCTCCCCAACGAGGAGGCCCACGCCGCCGTCGCGAAGTAGCGTCGGCGCGGATCCGGCGGGCCGCTTCACTCAGGGGCGGCCCACCGCTCCCGCAGCACGTGACGCTGGACCTTGCCGCTCGCCGTCCGCGGCAGCGCTTCAACCCGCCTGAACTCCCGCGGACGCTTGTAGGACGCGAGCCGCGGCCGGAGCCAGGCTTCGATGGCTGCATCATCGAGCGCCGGCGCCGCGACGATGGCTGCCACCACACGGTGCCCCCAGTGCGGGTCCGGCAGGCCAATCACGGCGGCTTCATCGATGGATGGATGCTCCATGAGCACCTTCTCGACCTCTACCGGGCTGATGTTCTCGCCCCCGGACACGATCAGGTCGTTGCGCCGGTCGAGCACGTAGAGGAAACCGTCCGCATCCATCCGGCCGATGTCGCCCGTGTGCAGCCAGCCATCGCGTATTCGCTCAGCCGTTAGCGCCGGTTCTTCGAAATAGCCGGGCGTGATGGTCGGTCCGCTCACCAGGATCTCGCCGGGCTGGCCTGCCCGCGCGTCGATCCTGACCTCCGTCCCCAGTAGCGGCTTGCCTGCCGACCCGAGGTGATGGACCGCGTCGGAGGGTTCGAGCGTGCAAACCTGGCTTGTCGCCTCGGTCAGCCCGTAGGTCTGGAGCACCGGGATGCCCCGGTCGATAGCCCGCTCAAGTAGCGGCCCCGGCACCGGCCCGCCACCGATCAGCGCGCCACGCAGCGACG
>SLAK01000413.1 GCA_007126855.1 Dehalococcoidia bacterium
AGCCAGAAGGCCCGGAAATACTCCATCGAATCCAGCGCCCGGGCGGCAGCTTCCTGGTAGGCCTGCACAAAGGGCATGTCTCCCGCAGGGCCAAACGGAGCGCCCTTCAGGTGCGAAAGCGCGAGCAGTTGCCCGACATCCGACCGGGGGTCGCTGATTCGCGCCTGCTCCCAGTCCACAACACCAACCACCTCACCGCCCCGGAACAGGTAGTTGAACACGTTGATATCGCCGTGGCAGAGGCTGAGTGTGCCTTCCGTTGGCCGCTTCGTCTGCAGCAACGACAGCGCGCGGCGGAGCAGCGGATCATCGTCGCACTCGAATGCCTTCATCCGCCGCGCGACCGCCGCCACCTCGCCGAGAACCGCGTTTTCGATGTTCAGGGGCACGCCAAGGAAGTCGAGGCCGTATTCGCGCCAGTCCAGCGCGTGGATCTGCGCAACCATGCGCGTGAACGCCCCGAAGTCCGCTTCCGGGCCAGCTTCACCCATGTGCGGTGCATCGATCCATTCGAGCACGATGAAGCGTGCTCCCAGTGCCTCCGTATCCCACTCGATGCCGATGACTTCCGGCACCGGGACGGGCGACATCTGCAAGCGGCGCAGCACCTCAGCTTCGCGGACCACGTTGTAGGGCTGGAAAATGCCAACGCGCCGCTGGAGCCGCAGGGCGACCGCTGGCCGGGGCGCCCCCTCCAGGCGAACGCGATAAGTCAGGTTCGAAACGCCGCCTTCCACCGGGACGATGCCGGCCACTCGCGCCTCCTCGAACCCCGGCACACGCCGCAACCACTCCTCGAACTTCGTCCGTAGCTCTTCCACAAAGGCCATTATCCCGCCCGGCGCGCAGCCGGGCCACGGGAAGGGTCAGGTTCCCGACCGACTCCTTCGTGTTTCCAGCGTCAATTCATCAGTTGCCAGCCGACGAACCGCCCTTCCGGCTCCATCTCCAGCGCAGTCGCAAAACTTCCGGTCATCCGGTAGAAACCGATCAGCAGGGTCAGGCCGATGATGGCCTCGACCGGATAGTAGCGGGCCAGCCCCTCGTGCAACCTGGAAGACGGCGGCTTGTCGCGCGCAACGGCGTCCACATATCCGAGTACGAGCCGCTGGCGCTCGTCGAAGTGCACGAGCTCGCTCGACTGCCAGTGCTCCAGCATCAGCAGCACGTCGTCCGAAACACCAAGCTCCCGTGCGATGCGCACGTGGTGATCCCAGACGTACCGGCTGCGCTGCAGCAGCGCTGTCCGCAGAATGACCAGCTCGCGCGTCTGATCGTCCAGTCCGCTTTCGTTCCAGAGGGCATTCAAAAGCTCGACGTAGCCTTGCAGCAAAGGCCGGTTATGCCCCATCACGCGGAAGATGTTTGCGACATCCTGCCCTTCCACCAGCCGGTCCCACAGCTCCCGTGCCTCCTCCGGCAGGTCTTCGCGCTCGATGTATGGCAACTGCAGCCGGCCGACGTCTTCCTCGCGGACCGACGTTTCCGTCCGCGGACGAGCCCCGTCGCCAGCATCGCTGCCCTTGCCTGCGGGAGCTGGTTCGCCGCCATCGCCCGCTGGAGCAGGAGCACTTTCTACCGGCGAGGGCTCCGCGGCTACAGCCGGCGGAGGGACCTCGCGCCGCGAATAGGGCCGGGCTGTCACATGGGTTACGGGCAGCCCGCTCGCTTTCCTTGCCTGGTTGATCAGGTCGAGCCGTAGCCATCGCGAGACGCCGGGCGGGAACGTGCAGACGATGAGCTCGTCATAACGCGGACCCTCTCGCAGCTCATCCCGGATCGCGTCCAGCGGCGCCCGCGCGCCGATAACCCTTCGCGAGACATTCGCGCCCGCCTCCTGCAGCAGCCGAGCTGAGCTCTCCATGTTGCGCCGGGCGACGGCCGTGGTTTCCTCTTGTGTCCATGTGAACAGGTGCGCCACAGGCGTCGCTGGGACCAACACCGTGAACTCGGCGGCGGGGTCCTGTGCCGCAAGCTTCTTTACGTGAAAGCGAAGCTCTGGGCTCCCGGCCGTTTGGTGCGCTACAACGAGATATCGAGCCATCGTCCGTCCCCTCCCTGCCGTGGCATCGCGCCCATTCGCGCCGAGGTGATGCTCAATAGGTGCGATACATTCCATTCGACTCTGCTATTTCAGATCCTAACACCCGTGTCGAGATGCCGTTCTTTGTCAGTGTGGCCACCGTTCCCACTCGGCTACACTGGAACCACGGAGCAGAGACATGACGCGCAACACCATCGACGTCCGCGAACTCGGCGCCAGGGCCGACGAAATTGTCCGCCGCGTCCAGGAAAGCGGCGAAGCAGTCACCATTACCATCGAGGGCCGCGCTGCGGCAACACTGAGCGGGATGGGCGAATCCAGGGGGCCCTCGACCGACCACCAGCCACGAAGCAAGGAAGAACTACTCAGCGCCATCGATGAACTTCTGGAGCTTGCTGACGAGATCCGCGCAGCCACTCCACCGGACGCTGAGTCAGCAACCGAAGCGTTGATTCGCATGCGCGATGAACGGATGCGCGTCCTCGGCGGCCATTACGACACATGACCGTCGCGGACGCCAGCTTCCTGACTTCGCTCTTCATACCAGGCGATGCAAACCACCTGGAGGCGCGGAGTTTCCTCACCGAACATGCGCGTCGTGAGGGGGTTGGTCTCGCGATCCCAACAATCGCGATCGCAGAGGCCGCATCCGGTTTTCGACAGCAAGGTGTTCCCGCAGATCGTATTCCTGCAATGTTGCGTCGCCTGCGTCAGGCAACCATCTACCACCCCGTCGACCTCCCCCTTGCCCTTCGCGCTGCCAATATCACTGCGGAACGAACCATCCGCGGCTGCGACGCCGTCTATGTCGCGCTGGCTGAACGGCTTGGCGAACCTCTCGTTACCTTCGACCGCCAGCAGGCGCGCGCAGCCGATGGCCTGGTGCAGGTCCAGGAGCTCGGCGCTGAATAGCGCGCCCTATTGCCATTCGCCAATACCGATGCGGTGTCCGTTCGGATCGACTGCGACGAAGTCCAGCAACCCCCAGGGCTGGCGCTGCAGCCTCCGCTCGACCCGCACCCCGGCATCCGCCAGGCGGGCGTGCAACGCCTCGACCCCGCGGACATAGAGGTAACACCCCGCTGCCTGCGGGGAAGGATGCGCCTCCAGCACCACTTCAGCGCCACCAGCCGAGCGCAGCAGCGCGAACGCCTCCTCCTGATGCACCACATCCAGCCCTAACAGATCGCGATAGAACGCCAGGGCCAGGCCAAGGTCGCGGACCGGCAGGTTCGGCCGGAACGAAAGCAGCTCTACGCCTGGTGCCATCGCCAGTCACGCGACCTCGCGCACACCCAGAATCAGTGCACGCGCCGGTCCACGCCCTCCCAGTACTTCTCGCGGATGACGAACTTCTGCAGCTTCCCTGTCGCCGTTCGTGGCAGCGACTCCACGAAATCCACGCTCGTTGGGCACTTGAAGTGCGCCAGGTTGTCGCGGCAGAAGCTGATGATCTCCTCTTCCGTTGGAGACTGCCCGTCCTTCAGCACAATCAATGCCTTCGGCGTTTCGCCCCACTTCTCGCTGGGCACGCCGACCACCGCGCATTCCAGCACCGCCGGGTGCTTGTAGAGCGCGTCTTCGATCTCCGGCGATGAGATGTTCTCTCCGCCCGAAATGATGACGTCCTTCTTCCGGTCCACGATGTGGATCGACCCGTATTCGTCCCACACGCC
>SLAK01000309.1 GCA_007126855.1 Dehalococcoidia bacterium
CGGGACTGTCGTCGCGCTCGGCTGGCGGGGGGTGCTGCTTGTAGTGGAGCGGAGAGCACATGATGCTGCGGTCGTGACCGCGTTCCTGCCTGGGCTTGGCGATCCGAAGCGCGTGCGGATGCCCGCTGATGACACCAAGAAGGAGAGCATGCGGGATTCATCTCGCATGCAGCAGCGTCTTAGGCCTCGAGAACGAATGGCGCGAGACCGACTCATCAAGAAACGCTCTCCCACTGAACGATTGTTCTATGAGGTGTTTCGTCCGGCGGTCCAATTCGTCAGAAAGAGCCAACTCGACACGTCTTTGGCAATGGGCGGCAGGAATCGCGACTACGCACTACTGAAGGGCCGATTACCTCCGATGAGTCGGTTGTCACTCGGAGAGTGGTGCTCACTTGGCGAGCGCCCCGATGTTGCGATTGGAGAGCGGTCATGACAATGTCTAATCCCCCAGAAGCGCTGTCGGCGCTGTGGGACAACCCACACGCAACGCCGCTTGACGCTTGCGATTACTGGCTTGATCGGATCCGTGAGCTATACGATGAGCGCTCCGTGGCAGCCGAACAGTCATTGACCCCCGACCAGGCGTACGACGCCATCGCGCTCCACGAAGGGCTTGCCCGATTTGGTGCGATTCTGAAGGAAGCCGATCAGAGTGACGATCCGGTTCTTTGGCTCGCTGATCTCATCCCGGCCTGCGTGGCTCGCTGCGACGCGGTGGTCAACATATTCTCTGCTGAGGCGTGGCGCGCAGGTTGCGTTCAGCTCCTCCGTTCCTACCACGAGTGGGAACCGGACGAACTGCCGCCGAACCGCGCGGCGTGGGCGCGCGAACTCTTGGAAGACCTCGATGACGCCGAGCTAGTCTGTCACTTCCTGGAGGAGCGTGGTGTCCCTGCGCAGATGCTGGGGCGCATGTTGGACGAAGCGCGCGAGTGGTTCCAGGTTGCCCGCGATAAACTTGAGCAGACCGGATCGCGCACCGTACGCGCGATCTGCGACTACCACGAAGCCCTCGCGCTCCACCGCGCCGCTTCAACGGATCGGTCTCAAATCCAGCACTTGCTCGACGAAGCCGAGCGCCAGATGACGGATATCGGCATGCCGGGCTACCTTCGCAAGGTCGCGGAGCTCCGTGCCTCGCTCGAAGACGAATAAGACGACCCAGTGGCATCGCCGGCAAGGACGGCTCTGCGCCGCTCAACACCCTTTGGCCGAATAGCAAGCGGGGTGGCGCATGTCGCACCACCCCGCCGTTAATCGCTCCAGCAGAGCCCTGGACCGCGTTAGCGCACGCCCGCGGCCTCCGCCGTGGCCTTGCCTCGCTCCAGCACAAAGCCCGTGTAGCCCTCCGACGCGACCTCGATGCACTTCTCGCGGTAGAGGTTCACGCCGCCCGCATAGGGCATGAACACCCGCGGCTTGCCGGGGATGTTCGCCCCCAGGTACCACGAGTCCGCCAGCGGGAACAGCGTCGCTTGCGCGATATCGTTCACGTGCGCCACCCACTCGGCCTCCGCCTCCGCATCGGCTTCGATGGTCGCGATGTCACGCTCGCGGCTGTACTCGAGCAGGTCCGAAGTCCACTCCACATGCTGCTCGATCGAGACCGGCATGTTGCTCAGCACCGAGGGGCTCCCCGGGCCGGTGATCATGAACATGTTCGGGAAGCCGGCGCTCGCAAGGCCAAGGTAGGCCTTCGGACCGTCGGCCCACTTGTCCTTCAGCCGCTCCCCGCCGCGGCCGCGGATGTCGATCCTGTTGTAGGTGCCCGTCATCGCGTCGAAGCCCGTGGCGAACACGATGATGTCGAGCTCGTATTCCTCGTCCTCGGTCTTGATGCCCTTCGGCGTGATCTCCTCGATCGGCGAGTGGCGGATGTCCACCAGCGTCACGTTCTCGCGGTTGTAGGTGTCGAAATAGTCCGTGTCGATCAGTGGCCGCTTCGAAGAGAAGGGATGGTCCGTAGGCACCAGCTTCTCAGCCGTCTCCGGGTCCTTCACGATTTCCCGGATCTTCGACCGGATGAACTCGGAAGCCGTGTCGTTCGCCCGCCGGTCAACGGCGATGTCCCCGAAGGTGCCATAGAGGAACTTGAAGCCGCCCTCCTCCCACGCCTTCTCGTAGACGGCGCGCCGTTCTTCGTCGTTGACTGCAAGCGCCGACTGCTCCGATGGCTCGACGGGCAGGCCGCCGGCCGACCAGCGCGCCTTCTCCCAGATCTCGTCGTAGCGGCTCTTCACGTCATCCAGGAAGGCCTTGTCCACCGTGCCGTGGCGGGCCGGGATGGTGTACTGCGGCGTGCGCTGGAACACGTACAGGTGCCCGGCCTGCTTCGCGATAACCGGGATGGCCTGCACGCCGCTCGAACCCGTGCCGATGATGCCGACCCGCTTGCCGGTGAAGTCGACGCCCTCGTGTGGCCACGAACCGGTGTGGTAGGCGTCGCCCTCGAAGGTGTCGCGGCCCTTGATGTCGGGGATTTGCCCCGAGGACAGGCAGCCGATGCCCGTGATGAAGTACCGTGCCGTCACCTTGTCGCCCTTGTCGGTCTCAACGTGCCACAGGTTGTTCGCTTCGTCGTAATGCGCGGCCGTGACGCGCGTATTGAACTGGATGTTTCGCCGCAGGTCGAAGCGGTCTGCCACGTGGTTCAGGTACTTCAGGATTTCGGGCTGCTCCGGGTACTTGCCGGTCCACTCCCATTCCTGCATGAGCTGCTTGTCGAAGGAAAAGCAGTACATGTAGGACTCAGAGTCGCAGCGCGCGCCCGGGTAACGGTTCCAGTACCAGGTCCCGCCGACGCCGTCGCCGGCTTCATAGACTTGCACCGACATCCCGAGCAACTCCCGCATGCGGTACAGCATGTAGAGGCCCGAGAAGCCTGCCCCGAGCACAACAGCGTCGAGTTCCGGTGTCTTTGTCGCGTTCGTCAATGTTTGCTCCTTCCGTTGCCGGCGCCTTGCCGGCTGCTCTGCGTATTGTTTCCACCCGTACGTTTGGCGTGGCGAAGTGCGTCTCAGCTTGCCGCGACCGCCTGGCGCTTCTTGGCCTGTTTTGCGATGCACGCCCGCACGGACTTCACCACCTGCTGGAAGCCCCGTTCGCTCCCCGGGAGCATCAGCAGCGTGAAGAAGCCGTGCATCTGCCCGTCGATACATTTCGCGTCGACCGGGTCACCCGCCTCCGCCAGCCGGGCAGCGTAAGCCTCGCCTTCGTCGCGAAGCACGTCATGCTCCGCCGTGAGCACCAGCGCCGGCGGCAGCCCGGACAGGTCTGCGGCGTGGATGGGAGAAGCGTCCGGCTCCTTGCGGCGATCCACATCGGGCAGGTAGTGGTCCCAGAACCACTCCATTGCTTCCTTCGTGAGCAGCGTCTGGTTCTCGGGCGCCGTATACGAAGGCCGGTCAAAATCCGCGTCCGTCACGGGGTAGACCAGCGCCTGCAGCGCGATCTCCGGGCCGCCGCGGTCGCGGGCACGCAGCGCCATGACCGCAGCAAGGTTGCCGCCGGCGCTGTCCCCCGCCACGATCAGCGGCGCGTCTGCGCCGGCGAGCTCGGCCTTGCGCTCTGCCACCCACTCCAGCGCCGCGAAGGAGTCGTCCACCGCAGTCGGGTAGCGGTGCTCCGGCGCCAGACGGTAGTCGACCAGCACAACCGTGCACGACGTCCGCTCCGCCAGCTTCCGCCCGAGCGTGTCCGACTCCGCGA
>SLAK01000374.1 GCA_007126855.1 Dehalococcoidia bacterium
CCGGCGAAGGCAGGGGGCCCGGAGTTCTGGGCTGCGGTCGACGCCCTTGGCGACCGGCCGTACTACGCGCCCGTGAAGCTGGATGAGTGAGCCGCCTGCGCAAGGGAGCAGCCGCCCCAAGCACGAAAGGCCTCCGTTGTAGCAACGGAGGCCTGGTTCGAATCGCTGCCCCGCGGGACCGCGCTTAGCGGCGGGTGGGGAAGATACGTGAAATGGTGATGTGCTGGAGCGTGTAGGGCAACAGCGCCAGGTGACGCGCCCGCTTCACCGCCTGGGCGACAGCGCGCTGGCCTTTGGCGCAGGCGCCGGTCTTGCGGCGCGGCTCGATCTTGCCGCGGTCGCTGATGAACTGGCGCAGGCGGCCAACGTCCTTGTAGTCCACTTTGTATTCATCGCCGGTGCAGCGCCCCTTCGAGCAGATACGGCAGACCTTGCGGCGTCCGCCGTAGCGGCGAAACCGGGGGCGGTCCTGTTGCGGGCCCCGCGGCGGAGAAGATTCTTCGGTCGTCATAAACCACCAGACTCTAGAAGTTGCACAGCCGATGGTACCGGCTATGATGACAATACTCCACCTGTTCACGGAACGGCGCCAGGCGGTTGCACGTCTCCGCTGGATCGTGACCCGAGAGAAAGAGCCATGGCACGAAAAGCCTTTACCCCGACACCGATTAAGCCCGGCTTCGGGCGGCGCATCCGCCACAAGCACTCCGGCCGCTGGGAACGAAAAGCGACCAAGAAGAGCCGCCTTTTCCGGCAGAATGCGCACACCAAGCGCCTCTTCATCGATGGCAAGTGGGTCCGGATGAAGGTCACCACTCGCGATATGCGGACGTTGCTGAAGATCGCCGAATAACCAGCCTGGAACGCAGTCGATGAGGCCGGCATATGCCGGCCTTTCTCGCGTCCGGCGGTGCTTTGGCCGCTGGCAGTTATCTAAATGCACTTTTCTACATAGCATTTGGCTATGCCGAAAGGTTGATCCGAGCGTAAGATAGGGTTGTGAGCGTCGAAGAACACGAATTTTGCCCGTACTACCACCAGGCGGTTGAGCTGATCGGGAAGCGCTGGACGGGGGCCATCCTGCGGGAGCTGCTGCATGGGCGGCATCGCTTCACCGAACTCCGCAGCGCCATCCCTGGCCTCAGCGACCGTCTCCTCAGCGAACGGCTGAAGGAGCTGGAGCGCGAAGGCATTGTGGTACGTGAGGTTTTCGCGGAAGTCCCGGTTCGTGTCGAATACCGGCTCACGGAGAAGGGCCTCGCGCTCGAGCGCGCTGTGGGCGCCATCTCGGAATGGGCCGAAGAATGGCTCGCGGGCCGGCCCGTCACCGGGTCCAGGGCCTGAGCCCGGCCCTGTCCCTTTGTGGCTTGTTGCTTAGGGAGAGCCGCCCCAGCATGTGATTAGCCCACTTCCCGGGAGCGTGAATGGCCCTCTGGTTCGCAATCGCCGCCCTCGCATTGATGATCGTCTCCGGAGTCATTGGGTTTCGCGGGGAACCAACCGCCAGCACGGCTATTGCTCGCATCCTCTTCGCCGTGTTCATGATCACCTTCGTCGCTTCGATAGCGATCTACGCACAATAGGCTGGGCGACCAGCGCAGGGCCCGGTCATCGCTCCCTGGCGGCTTTGTAGCGGCGCAGCGCCTCGGCCCGTTCGGCCGCATGGTCGACCATCGGCGCCGGGTAGTCCGGTTTGCCGAGTTCGGGGATCCAGCGGCGCACATATTCACCCTTCGCGTCCCATCGTTCCTGCTGCGCAGCCGGGTTGAAGACTCGGAAATAGGGCGCCGCATCGGTCCCGGTACCCGCCGCCCACTGCCAGCCGTGGTTGTTCGAGGCCAGGTCGCCATCGACCAGGCGCTCCATGAAGTAGCGGGCGCCCCATTGCCAGGGCAGGTGCAGGTCCTTCACCAGGAAGCTCGCGACGATCATCCGGACCCGGTTGTGCATCCAGCCGGTGCGCTGTAGCTGGCGCATTCCAGCATCGACGATGGGAAATCCCGTCGTGCCTGCGCACCACCGACGGAACCGTTCACGCGCAGCGGCGCCGGTGTCCACCTGGATCCCGGCCAGCTTTCGGTCAACGTTCCACCACGCAGTCTCGGGCCGGTGAAACAGCACACCGGCATAGAAGTCCCGCCACGCCAGCTCCGACTGGAAGGCAAGATGGTGCTGGTTTTCATAGTCGATGACCGCAAGGAGCTGGCGCGGATGGATGACCCCGAAGCGCAAAGCGGCGCTGAGCCCGCTGGTTCCGGCGTCGGCAGGGGAATTGCGCCGGTCGGCATAGCGGCCGAGACCATCTGCCCGGAACCGGTCCCAGCGGGCGTGCGCCTCGGCCTCGCCCCGGTCGAACATGACGTCCTCGAAGCTTCCATCTAGGATCGGCCGGGCCGGCAACGGGTCGCTCGGTGCTTCGGCCCAGGAGGGGCTGGAAGGAGCCGCGGCCGGGACGCTGTGCTCATGCTTCCGCCAGGACCGCAGAAACGGGGTGAAGACCGCGTATGGTCCCCCGCCGGGCTTTCGTACCATCCCCGGTTCGACAACGTAATTCGACCCGACGCGTTGCAGGTGCCGGCCGGCCCCGTGGAGCGCCCCGGCGACCGCTTCGTCGCGGGCGCGCCCGTAGGGCGTGTGGTCCCCGGTGACGAAAACGGTTGGTGCGTCGATTTCCGCTGCGAGCGTACTGACAACGTCGACCGGGCGTCCCCGGCGCACAACGAGCGCGCCAGCCGTGGCCTCCCGCAAGGAGAGGAGCAGATCGTGGAGCAGGGCCTTGCGCACTGGACTCGCGGTATCGAAAACGGGGTCATCGACGAATAGCGGCACGACGTCGCCCTGGTCGAGCGCCGCAAGCAAGGCGGGATGGTCATGCAGGCGCAGGTCTCGCCGGAACCACATGATCGACGGCATCTCTTCAGTCTGGGGAACTCGTCAACGCTTCGCTACCGGGCCCGGCACTGCACATGGGCCGTACCAGAATGCATCGCCGGGGAAATGAGGAAGGGCTCCCAGGGGGAGCCCTTCCTGTGCGGCGGTGACCACGATGTCAGCGTGGCGCCTGGAACGTGTAATCGTTGTATTGCCAGCCGTCGTCAAAGCGTGTCCACAGCCGGAAGTACAGGGTGCGCCCATCCGTGGGGAAGCCGGTCAGTGTGACGGCCTGGTTCAGCCCCATGGAGCGGCTGAACATATTGTTCGATCCCGGACTGGAGCCGATGTAGAGGAAGTATTCCAGCGCATTCGTGCCGGCGGTCCAGCGGAAGGTGACGGTCGTCGATTCTAGCCTGGAGCCGGGCTCCGGGCTCAAGATCTCCGCCCGCTCATCTGCCTCGGATGCGTCATCATCCTGTGCCGCAGTGTAGGTGTAGTCGTTGTATTGCCAGCCGCTGTCGAAGCGCGTCCATAGCCGCACGTAGACCGTCGAGCCGTCCATTGGCAGATTCCCAACGGTCACGGACTGGCCCATGCCCTGGGAGCCACCGTAGATGTCGTAGCCACCCGGGCTTGTCCCGACGTAGAAGTGATAGCGGTTCGCACCCGAGCCTTCGCTCCATTCGAAGGTCACACTGGACCCCGGAAGTGTGGAGCCTGGTTCGGGGCTGGTCATTTCGGCTTTTTCGTCGGCCACGGCGGTGGCGGCCGTGTAGGTGTAGTCGTTGTATTGCCAGCCGCTGTCGAAGCGCGTCCACAGCCGCACGTAGACCG
>SLAK01000203.1 GCA_007126855.1 Dehalococcoidia bacterium
AGGTCCTTCGCCGCCTGCACCAGCTCGTCGATGTGCTTCGGCTGGTGAGGCAGGTTGGTCGCGATGCGCGCGGTGCCGGCGTTACCCGGCGCGACGAAAAGCTCATCGACGCCGGGGCTCTGGCGCAGCTTCCATGCAATAGCGTGTTCCCGTGCGCCCGCGCCGACCAGAAGAACCTTCGCGCCCATGAGCTATCTCCCCCGCGGTGGCCGAATTATTCCCATTCGATGGTGCCCGGCGGCTTGCTCGTGATGTCGTAGACAACGCGGTTCACACCGGGGACTTCGTTGACGATGCGGGTGGCCAGGCGGCCAAGCAGGTCATAGGGCAGCCGCGCCCAGTCCGCGGTCATGGCGTCGTCCGCCGTTACGGCGCGCAGCGCGAGCGCGTAGCCATAGGTGCGGAAGTCGCCCATCACGCCCACGGTCTTCGTATCGGTGAGCACCCCGAAGCACTGCCAGAGCTCATCGTAGAGGCCGGCGGCCTGCACTTCCTCGAGCACGATGCGGTCCGCCATGCGCAACATGTCGAGCCGTTCCTTCGTCACGTCGCCGATGACCCGGATGGCGAGGCCGGGGCCCGGGAAGGGGTGCCGCCAGACCATTTCGTGCGGCAGGCCTAATGCCTCGCCGATGCGGCGGACTTCATCCTTGAAGAGAAAACGCAGCGGTTCGACCAGCTCGAGCTTCATGTCCTCCGGCAGGCCGCCGACGTTGTGGTGGGTCTTGATCTTTGCGGAGCCACTGCCGTGAGAGGCGCTTTCGATGACGTCCGGGTAGAGCGTGCCCTGTGCCAGGAAGCGGGCGTCTTCGACTTTGCGCGCCTCGCGCTCGAAGATACGTACGAAGGTGTTGCCGATTCGGACACGCTTGGTTTCGGGGTTGGTTACTTCTGCCAGGTTCGCCAGGAACTCATCCTCGGCTTCGACGTGCACCAGGTTCATCTGCAGGTGCTTGCGGGCGGTGGCGATCACCTGGTCCGCCTCTCCGGCCCGCAGGAGGCCGTTGTCGACGAAGATGCAGACGAGCCGGTCGCCAATAGCCTTGTGGATGAGCGCCGCCGCTACAGTGCTGTCCACGCCGCCTGACAGGCCGCAGATCACGCGGCCGTCGCCGACCTGCTCGCGGATGGCCGCGACGCTTTCGTCGATGAACTGGCCGGCAGTCCATCCGCCATCGGTTTTGCACACATTGCGCACGAAATTGCGGAGGATGTCGAAGCCCCGCGGCGTGTGCACCACTTCGGGGTGGAACTGGAGACCGTAGTAGCCGCGGCTCGTGTCGGCCATCACGGCGAGCGGCGAGTTCGGAGACGTTGCCACCGGCTCGAATCCCGGGGGCAGCTCCTCAACGCGGTCGCCGTGGCTCATCCAGACGTCGAGCGTATCGGGGAGGTCAGCAAGCAGCAGGTTGTCGGTGGTCCGCTGGATAGTGGCGGGGCCATATTCGCGCTCGAAGCCGGGGCCCACGCGCCCGCCAAGCTGCTGCGCCAGGAGCTGCATGCCGTAGCAGATGCCCAGCACCGGCACTTTCGACGAGAACACCCAGTCCGGGGCCAGCGGCGCGTCCTCGTCGTAGACGCTGTTGGGACCGCCGGAGAGCACGATCCCGCGCAGGTCCATCGCCTCGATCTGCTCCCTGGGAGTGTCAGGCGGGAGCAGCTCGCAATAGGTCTCCAGCTCCCGGATGCGCCGGGTGATGAGCATGCTGTACTGCGACCCGAAGTCCAGCACCACGATGGTGGGATGTCCGGTCGCGGGATCGCGTGGGTCCAGGGTCGGAGTCGGCGACGAATCGGGCATCAGGGTTTGTGTCTCAACGCTAGCAGTACTGTTTACCTGGATCAACGAATTGTAGGGAGGAGCGCACATCCCGCGTCGTATACTCGAACCATACTGCCCCAACGAGGAGGTGTTTGTGCCCGGCACCCAGGGAATAGGCAAGAAAACGGTCCGCGACATCGATGTACAGGGCAAGCGGGTCCTGGTGCGCGTCGATTTCAACGTTCCACTCGACAACGGGCGGGTGACGGACACCACGCGCATCCGGGAATCGCTGCCCACCATCCGCCATCTGCTCGATCACGGCGCAGCGGTCATCCTCTGTTCGCACCTGGGCCGTCCGAAAGGACATGATCCCGCGTTGTCGTTGCGGCCCGTGGCGACGACGCTCGAAGACATGGCCGGCGTGCCGGTCCGCTTTGCCGAAGACTGCGTTGGCCCCGAGGCGGAGCGCGCCGCAAGCGAGCTGCAGCCGGGCGAAGTGCTCCTGCTGGAAAACCTACGCTTCCACGCGGAAGAGGAGCAGAACGACGAAGGATTTGCACGCCAGCTCGCCGCTCTCGCTGATGTCTACGTGAACGACGCCTTCGGGACCGCGCACCGCGCGCATGCGTCCACCGAAGGTGTAGCGCGCATCCTGCCCGGGGTGGCCGGCTTCTTGCTGGAGAACGAGGTGCGCTACCTGGGCACACTCGTGGCCAACCCGCCGAAGCCCTTCGCCGCGATCATCGGCGGCGCCAAGGTGTCGTCGAAGATCAATGCGCTGGAGCACCTGCTGCCGTCGCTCGATGTCCTGGTCATAGGCGGGGGGATGGCGGATACCTTCCTGGCGGCGCAGGGCTATAACCTGCAGGCCTCGCAGGTCGAGACGGACCAGTTCGACACGGCCCGGCGAATCATGGCCGACGCCGAGGAGCGGGGCGTCCGCTTGCTGCTGCCGGTCGATGTGGTGGCGGCCAGCGAATTTTCTGAAGATGCAGAGATCGTCACCTGCTCGCCGGGCGACATCCCCGAGGGCTACATGGCGCTGGACATCGGCCCCACGAGTTGCGAGATCTTCGTCGACGCGCTCCAGGATGCGCAGGCCATTGTCTGGAACGGGCCAATGGGCGTGTTCGAGCTGGAGCCCTTCGCTGCGGGGTCGCTGCACATCGCCCGCGCACTCGCTGGGTTGCACGCAACAACGGTCGTCGGCGGCGGCGAGACCGCCGCGCTGGTCGCCCAGGCGGGCATGGCGGACCAGATCACGCATGTGTCCACCGGCGGCGGCGCATCGCTCGAAATGCTGGAGGGCAAGACCCTGCCGGGGGTTGCCGCGCTGCAGGATGCGTAGCGGCTCGCGGCTGCGGGCGCGGCGTTGCATCATGCCCCTCAGCACACGACCTGGAGCGGAGACTTCATGAGGCGTCCCTTTGTTGCCGGAAACTGGAAGATGAACACCACCCGCGCGGAAGCGGTCGCGCTGGCCGAGGCGATTGCCGCCGCGGGCGTGGGAGCGGACTGCGATGTCGCGCTCTGCGTGCCCTTTCCCCACCTGGCCGACGTGCAGCGGGCGGTGCAGCATTCCCGGGTCCGCGTGGGCGCGCAGAATGTCTTCTGGGAGCCTTCCGGCGCCTATACGGGCGAGGTAAGCACGGCAATGCTCGCCGACTACTGCTCCGTCGCCATCATCGGCCACAGCGAGCGCCGGCAATACTTCGGCGAGACGGATGAGACGGTGTCGCGGCGGCTGAAGGCTGTGCTCGAATCGCCGCTCGACCCGATCGTGTGTATTGGCGAAACGCTCGAGGAGCGCAGGGCCAACCGAACGGAGGACGTATTGGCGCGCCAGGTCGCGGAAGGCCTGGCAGGCGCGGAGCTGTCGCCGCGCGTGACAGTGGCCTACGAGCCGGTCTGGGCCATCGGCACGGGCGAAACG
>SLAK01000024.1 GCA_007126855.1 Dehalococcoidia bacterium
CAGCGCTGCCTCCAGGCGCTGGGCGCCGAAATCGACTGGCCGGAAGGAACCTCCACCGCCATCGTCCGCGGCAAAGGTTTGCACGGCCTCTTCGAAAGCGACGACGTCCTCGACTGCGGCAACAGCGGCACCACCATGCGGCTGCTCTCGGGCCTGCTCGCGGGCAACCCGTTGCTCAGTATCCTCACCGGCGATGCCTCCCTGCGCCGTCGGCCTATGGCCCGCATCATCCGGCCGCTCCGCCAGATGGGCGCCACCGTCTACGGTCGCAAGGGCGATACTGTCCCGCCGATCGTCATCAAGGGCGGCAACTTGCGGGGCATCAGCTACGAAAGCCCCGTCGCCAGTGCCCAGGTGAAGTCGGCCGTCCTCTTCGCCGGGCTCTACGCCGACGGTCGCAGCGAGGTCATCGAGCCCTCCGCGACGCGCGACCACACCGAGCGCATGCTCGCCGCCATGGGCGCAGCCATCGACTATGGTCCGGGCCGCGCCAGGATCGATCCGGGCGTGGGCCTGCGTGCTGTCGACGTCCAGGTGCCGGGCGACATCTCCAGCGCCGCGCCGTGGTTGGTCCTGGCCGCCTGCCACCCCGACGCCGAGATCTGCCTTCGCAATGTGAACATTAACCCCACACGCACCGGCATCCTCGACATCCTTCGGGACATGGGCGCAGACGTCGAGCTTGCCGACGAACGCATCTCCGGCGGTGAGCCCGTCGCCGACATCTTCGTCCGCAGCTCGAAGCTCCGGGCCACCGAAGTGGGTGGCGATCTCATCCCGCGAGCCATCGATGAATTGCCGCTCGTCGCGGTGCTCGCCGCCCACGCCGAAGGCACAACCACCGTCCGCGATGCCGCCGAACTGCGCGTCAAGGAATCCGACCGCGTCGAAGCCGTGGCCACGGTGCTCGGCCGCATGGGCGCGAAGCTCCGCGCCCGCGACGACGGCTTTGCCGTCGTCGGCCCCACGCCATTGCACGGCGCGAAGGTCGACGCCGAAGGCGACCACCGCATCGGTATGCTCGCCGCCATCGCCGGAAGCCTGGCCGAAGGCGAAACCCGGGTGGAGGACGACGCAGTCGGCGTTTCCTACCCTGCTTTCTGGCACGAACTTGCGCGCGCGAGCGGCACCGGCGTTAATGCCTGAAGCATGAATAAACCCGTCGCGATTGTGCTGCATGGGCCCTCCGGTGTCGGAAAGGACACCGTCATCGACAGGCTCCGCGAGCGCATCGACATCCACCGCCCCACAAGCACCACCAGCCGCCCGCCCCGCCCCGGCGAGCACGATGGCAAGCACTACCACTTCGTCTCGTCAGAGGATTTCCTCGACATGGTCGAACGCCACGAATTCCTGGAACGCGCCCTGGTCTATGGCGACCTGAAGGGGCTCGAGCGCGCCGAGATGGAACGCTGCCTGGCCATGGGCAAGGACATCATTATCCGCACCGATATCCAGGGCGCGCGTCGCTGGCGTGAGCTCCTGGAAGGCGCCATCTTCGTGTTTCTCACGGCCGAAGACGAGGAGACGCTGCGAAAACGCCTCGAAAATCGCGATACCGAAGACGGCGAATCGCTCGAGCGCCGCTGGAGCGTCCTCGAAGAAGAGCTGGCCGACATTCCCAACAACGACTACGTACTGGTCAACCGCCGCGACCAGGTCGAAGAGACCGTGGACGAGCTCATCCGCATCGTCGACCGCGAACGCAAGAACCCGGCCCGGCAGCCTCTTCGCCTGCGGACCGGGAGCGCCTGAGCCACCCCGCTGGCATTCAGCCTCGCGCCGCGTAGGATCGCAAGCGCGCCTTCGGCGCCACGCCCATCACACAGGAGACGCGCATGGATCCCGAGCTCATCAAGCTTTTCGACCTCAAGGGCAAGGTGGCCCTCGTCACCGGCGGCTCCAGCGGCCTCGGTGTGGCTTTCGCCAAAGGGCTCGCTAAAGCCGGGGCCGATGTCGTCGTCACGGCCCGCCGCCAGGAGCTGCTCGACGAAGTCGCGAAAGAGCTCCAGACCTTGGGCGTCCGCGCCAGCGGCATCAGTTGCGATATCACCGATGAAGCCGCCTTCGAAAGCCTCTTCCAGCGCATCGTCGATGAGTACGGCAGCCTCGACATCATGGTCAACAACGCCGGCTACACCGACCGCTCCGCGCTTCGCCACGACCTGGCCAGCCCCCGCCGCATCCGCAATGTCATCGAACTGGATTTGGTCGCCACCACCATGGGCTGCCGCTACGCCGCCCAGCACATGATGCGCCAGGGCAGCGGCGTCATCGTCAACATCAGCTCGATCCTGGGCAAGGTCGGCAGCGAATTCCGCGCGGCCAGCTATCACGCCGCAAAGGGCGGCGTCGACGCCCTCACCCGCGTCCTCGCCCTCGAATACGCCCGCGAAGGCATCCGCGTCAACGCCATCGCCCCCAGCTACTTTGAAGGCACCGAGATGATGGACCAGGTCTTCGAGTCCACCCCCGGCACAAAGGTGCAGGCCGAAACCCGCACCCCCATGGGCCGCCTCGGCCGGCCGGAGGACCTGGAGGCCGCGATCGTCTTCCTGGCCTCCGATGCCGCCCGCTTCATCACCGGCCACATCCTCTATGTCGACGGCGGCTGGTCCGCTGGCGGCGGCTATCACCAGCTCGCGCCACCCTGGGAAAGCGAGCCCGGCAGGCAAATTACGGGCTGACCTGTGCCCGATTAGAATGTCTGTTCTAGCGCCGTGAGCTCTGGCACAATGATCCGGTGACCTCCTCCAGTACCGGCACCGGCGTCCTGGAGCACTTCAGCCCCCCGGCGCGCTCGTGGTTCCGCTCTACCTTCGCGGAGCCCACGCCCGCGCAACGGCTCGGCTGGGACGCCATCGCGCGTGGCAACCACACCCTGCTCCTCGCCCCGACCGGCTCGGGAAAGACGCTTGCTGCGTTCCTCTACTGCCTCGACAGGCTGATGCAGCGCCCGCCCCTGCCTGCCGGAAAGGATGGCCGTCCGGCAAAGCGCACGGGCGTCAGCGTCCTCTACATCTCGCCGCTGAAGGCGCTCTCCTACGACATCGAGCGCAACCTCCGCGCGCCGCTCGCCGGGCTGGGCGTTGCCTGCCGGCGCGAAGGCCGCGCGGCCCCGGACATCACCGTCGCCACCCGAACTGGCGATACCCCCGCCCGCGAACGCGAAGCCATCCGCCGCAACCCGCCCGACATCCTCATCACCACCCCGGAATCCCTCTACCTCATGCTCACCTCCCGCGCCCGCGAAGTGCTCCGGACCGTCGACACGGTCATCGTCGACGAGATCCACACCATGGCGGCGACCAAGCGCGGCGCCCACCTGTCGCTGTCCCTCGAACGGCTCGAAGCGCTCTGCGAGTCGCCGCCGCAGCGCATCGGCCTCTCGGCCACGCAGCGCCCGCTCGAGGAAGTGGCCCGGTACCTTGGCGGCGATAGGCACCTCGATGTCGTCGACGCCGGCTCACGCCGCGACCTTGACCTGCGCGTCGTCGTCCCCGTCGAAGACATGACCCGCATGGACGAAGGCGACCACGTGCAGGCAGCGGTCGATGCGGGCTATGGCCCTGAGGCGCGCAATTCCATCTGGCCTGCGGTCTATCCGCAGCTCCTGGAGTTGGTCCGCTCGCACCGTTCGACGCTCGTCTTCGTCAACAACCGCCGCCTGGCGGAGCGCATAGCCCAGCGCA
>SLAK01000228.1 GCA_007126855.1 Dehalococcoidia bacterium
ATTTCGGACGGATATCCCGGCGGAGTTCTTGCGCGACTACCTGGATGCGACGATGCCGTTTGTGTACTGGCGGCTGCGGCAGTCGTGGGGTCGCGAAGAGACGATGGCCTATTGCGAACAACTCTTGCTCAGCACGCTCTCGGGCTCCGAGGGGGGCACACGCTGAGGGGGCGGGCCCGGGGCGAGGCATGGTAGAGCGCGTTGCGCCGGGCATCTGGTGGCTGCACGGGACACGGGGATCGAACGTCTTCGTGGTCGAGGCGGCGGACGGACGGATGGCACTGGTCGACACGGGGTTTGCTTCGAGCGCGCCGGCGGTAATACAGGAACTCGAAAGGGCCGGGCTGAGGGAGCGGGTGGATGCCATCCTGCTGACGCACGTGCACGCAGACCATTCGGGCGCGGCGAACGCCATCCGGCGGGCGACAGGAGCGCGGGTTGTGGCTGGCCGGGGGGATTGTGCGGAGAATGATGGCGCGCTGGTCCTGCGACCGGTCATCGGGCGCACGCACGTGGGGCGGCTGATACTGAGCCGCATCGCGGGCAAGCGCGAGACGACGCCGGTGGACGTGGCGGTGGAAGGCGAGGAGGAGGTGTTGGCCGGCATCCGGGCCATCCCAGCGCCCGGTCACACGCCGGGCTCCTACTGTTACGTCGCTGACCATCTCGGCGTGGCATTTGTTGGCGACCTGGTGATCAGCCACCCGGACCGGCTGAGCAGGCCCATGCGGCTTGCCAACCACAACGACCGGCAGTACGAGCAGACGCTGCAAGCGTTTGCGGCCATGGCGCCGGGGGCGGGATTTCCGGGGCACGGGGCGCCAATCCTGGAAGGTTTCGATAGCAGGTTGCGAACGCTGGCGTCGCAGCGGCGGGCGCGCGGTACCTTGCTGCGGAGGGAGCGGCTGAGCCGGATGGTCCGGTTTGTGCGCGGCCTCTTGAGAACACGGCGCGCGCAATGAGTGCGGCAAAGGCTGTGGGATCACCAACAGCACACGATCACCTTCGCGGATCTGTCGAAGCGTCATTCTGAAAAGCATCAAGGCGCCATTAACCGGCGTGATGCCACAGGTTGCTATACTTCGTGAACGAAGGAACACGTACGGGGCGGCGTACGTCCTGTGATCCAGCAGCTTTTGTGAACGGGGGTCACCCGCGAGTGGAAGATCCGAAACTCGTCGCCGAACGCATCATCACCAACGTCGAACGAGTCATTATTGGGAAGAACCGGGAATTGCGCCTGGCGATCACTGCGTTGATGTGCGGTGGGCACATCCTGATCGAGGACGTGCCGGGCGTGGGCAAGACGATGCTTGCGCGCGCCATCGCGGCATCGATTGGTCTGGGGTTCAAGCGGATCCAGTTCACACCTGACCTGCTTCCCAGTGATGTCTCCGGCGTTTCGATTTACAACCAGAAGACGGGGGACTTCGAGTTCCGCCCCGGGCCGATCATCGCGCAGGTGGTGCTGGCCGATGAGGTGAACCGGGCGACGCCGAAGACGCAGTCGGCGCTGCTGGAGGCGATGGAAGAGCGGCAGGTGACCGTGGAAGGCGTGACGCACACGCTGCCGACGCCGTTCATGGTGATGGCGACACAGAACCCAATTGAGTATGAAGGCACCTTTCCCCTGCCGGAAGCGCAGCTCGACCGCTTCTTGATCCGCCTGCAGCTCGGCTATCCGAGCCCCACGGACGAGGTGCTGGTGCTGGACGCGCAGCAGGAACACCACCCGGTTGATCAGATCGAGCAGGTGACCAACGCACAGGAAGTGCTCCAGCTGCAACAGGCGGTGAAGGAAATCTACGTCGATCCGCTGATCAAGCAGTACATCGTTGCGCTGACGAATGCGACGCGGGAGCACGAGGCGGTATACCTGGGGGCGAGCCCGCGCGGTTCGCTCGCGCTGTTCCGCACGGCGCAGGCGAAGGCGCTCCTGGAGGGCCGCGACTTCGTGATTCCGGACGACATCAAGGACCTGGCGCTGGTGACGCTCGGCCACCGGGTGATCATGAGTCCCGGCGCGAAGGTGAAGGGCACGACGACGGCCGACGTAATCGCCGCCTGCCTGAACCGGGTACCGGTACCTGGAGCGAGAGCGCGAGCATAGGAGGCGGCATGCGCCGGTTGGTGAGAACGGCGATTTCGCCCGCGCACAGGACGTTCACGTTCATCGTGATCCTGCTGCTGGCTGCGGCAATCATCGCGATCGGGACCGGCTTCTGGCTGCTTTTCCGGCTATCGTATGTCCTGGCATTCGTACTACCAGTGTCGTTCTTCATTGCCTGGTACAACACGCGGGGGCTGAGTGTCGCCGTGGACCGGCGGACGATGCGCGCCCAGGTGGGCCAAGAAGCGCGAGAGGTGCTGGAGGTCCAGAACAAGGGCTGGTTTCCAAAGCTCTGGATCGAGGTGGACGACCCTTCGGAAATGCCGGGGAACAAGGCACGAAGGGTGCTGGTGATCCCCTCGAAGGGCAGCCGCAACTGGATGGTGGAGACACCGCTGACCCGCCGCGGGCTCTACACGTGGGGGCCGGTGCACGTGACGGGGACGGACCCCTTTGGCATTTTCCGGCGTTCGCGGACCTATGGAGAGGCGCAACAATTGCTGGTGTATCCGCCTGTGGTCGACCTGCCGCGCTTCCAGGCGCCACCTGCCGCGCTACCCGGCGAGGGGCGACACCGCAAGCGCACGCACTTCGTGACGCCAAATGCCTCTGGCGTGCGAGAATACGCGCCGGGGGACGCCTTCAACCGCATTCACTGGCCAACGTCGGCGCGAACGGGCCAGTTGATGGTGAAGACCTTCGAGCTGGACCCATCGAGCGATGTGTGGATCATCCTCGATCTCGAACGCCGGGTGAACGTGGGTGAGGGCGAGGAGAGCACGGAGGAGTATGGCGTGCGCGCGGCGGCGAGCATAGCGCGGCACTTCATCCTGGCGAACCGCTCCGTGGGCCTCATCACCTTCGGGCGGAAGCTGCAAATCGAGGAGCCGGAACGCGGGCAGCAACAGCTGACGCGGATCCTGGAGAACCTTGCAGTGGCAGAGGCTGCCGGCGACGGGCCGTTGAGCAATGTGCTGAACGAAGAAGCCCGCCGGTTCGGGCGGCACACGACACTGATCGTTATCACGCCTTCGACGGAAGACCGGTGGGTGACGCCGGTGCAGGCAATGGTGCAGCGCGGCGTGCGGGTCGCGGCGGTGCTGGTGGACCCGAGCAGCTTTGGAGGGAAGCAGTCGCCACTGATGCTTTATGGCGAGCTGACTGCCAACAACATCATGACCTACGTGGTGCGCCGGGGGGATGACCTGAGCCTGACCCTGAGCGCCACGGGAGGAGCTGCCGTATGGCAGGGCTGAACCCGAGCATGACGGACGCGCGCCAGCGTTCAGATGAACGGCGGGAACCGCGCGAGCCGCGCGGTCCACGGCTGCTAATGAGCTGGGAAGACTGGCTGACGCTGGCCGCTGCGGCACTGGTGTTCCTGAGCCTGGCGGCGTCCATACAGTCGGCGAACCTGGTGCGGGATATGCCGGCGATCGTGCCGACGACGATCGCGGGGCTGGTTATCGGGCTATTTGCGGCACGGATTGCGGCGCCGCAGATTTTCGTGCATCCGGTGGCGATTGTGCTGGGCGCGGGGATGGTGCTCCTCGCCACGCAGAGTTATGCGGACGGTGCGACGATCGGCGAGCGGCTCGCGGACTTCCGGCTGCGGATGGAGGAGTGGTTCCACATCGTCAGGGTGGGCGACATCAGCAATGACAACCTGCCCTTTGTGACGCTTGTGCAATCGATCGCGTTTCTGGTGGCGTATTTCGGTACGTGGGCGATTTACCGGTGGCACAACGCGTGGCTGGCGGTGGTCCCGGTGGGGGCGCTGCTGCTGGTGAACATCAGCGTGATGCAGGGCCAGCCGAGCACGGCGTTCGTGTTCTTCCTTTTCGGGGCGCTGTTGCTCATTGCGCGGATGCACCTGCAGAAGCGGCAGGCGCAGTGGCGACGCGATGGTGTGGAGTATCCGGAGTTCATGAGCCTGAACGTGGCGCAGCTCACCGTGGTGCTGGCGGCCGGGCTCATGATCCTGGCGTGGATGGTGCCGCTGGGGACGCAGGCGCGCGCGGTTGAATCGACCATCAACTGGCTGACGCAGCCGGTTTCCGACCAGACGGACCACCTGGTGCGCATTTTTCACAACCTGGATTTGCGCGGCGGGGGTGACCTCTATACCTATGGAGACACGCTTCCCGTGCAGGGTGAGCTGTCCCTCGGCACCCGCCAGCTCATGGAGATTCATGGGGTAGACCGGCTGGATCACATGATGTTCCTCCGGGCTGCCAGTTATGACGAGTACACCGGGGTCGGCTGGCGCGGGACCGACCGCACGCAGTCGCGTGTCGACGGCGGGGCGATCCTTGTGGAAGGAGAAACGCCGTACCAGGAGACGGCGCTTTCGAGCATCGAAGTGACGATGCGGGACAGGCAGAGCGTCGTGTTGTTCCGGGGGACACCTTTCGGGACAAACGTCCGCACGCTGGTTGATGCCTATGAAGGGAATCCGGGGAACGTCGACCTGGTTCGCGGCGGGCGGAACTTCCGCGAGGGTGACACGTATAACGCCATCGGCATCGTGAGCACAGCCTCGGCAGACCAGCTCCGCAATGCAGGGCAGGACTACCCGGAATGGGTCGCGAACCGCTATCTGCAGATGCCAGACGAGTTCCCCGGGGGTGTCCACGAGCTAACTGCCGAGATCACCGCAGGATCGGCAAGCGCATACGACGCTGCGGCGGCTATCGAAGAGTACTTGCGGCAGCTGCCTTATGACCTTGAGGTGCCGGCAGCGCCGCCTGGCGAAGACACGGTGGAGTTCCTGCTGAACGACCTGCAGCGCGGCCATTTTCTCTACATGGCCACGGCGATGACGATGATGTTGCGGAGCGAAGGCATCCCAGCGCGAATCGCCATCGGCTACGCAATCGATCCTGAGCGGCATGACGAGGGCCCGCCCTTCATCGTGACACGTGAAGACGCCTACGCATGGGTCGAAGTGTTCTTCCCGGGCTATGGCTGGGTAGAGTTCAATCCGACCAGTGACCGCCCGGCTGGCGGTGCGGGAGCGGGGATGCCGGAAGAGCAGTTCCCGGACTTCGGACCTATCGGGATCGACCCGTTCATCGACGACCTGATGTTCGAGGAAATCGGCGGCCTGCCGGAGGGCATCCAGGAGCAGCTGGGCGCCGAGCCGACCGAGGCCGGCGGCCCGTTCCCCTGGTGGATACTCTGGGCCTTCGCCGGGCTGATGCTTGCAGCAGGTGCGATCGTGGCAGGCGGATACGCCACCTGGAACTGGGAAGTCCGCGGGTTGCCGGCGCGCGCGAAGCTGTGGGCAAAGACGCAACGGTTGAGCCGCTGGGCTGGCATGCCCGAAGCCGAGGGCGAGACACCACGCGAATGGTCGCGGCGGATTGGGCGGGGCGTAGAGCGCGAGGATGCAGCACAGACACTGGCTTCGGCGTACGAAGAGTCGCGCTACGGCAGGCCGGACCTCCAGCGCATCGACGACGACGAAGCGACGAACGCGTACCGGGAGCTCCGCGGCGCTCTGATCCGCCAGCTCACGCGGCGCAAGCGAAAGGCCAACCGGGATGAGCCGCCAGCGGGCGCCTGAGCAGGGGCTATGCGGTGTAGTTGCTGAGACGCCGCTGGGCTGGTGTGGCGTGCTGTTGAGCCCCGCAGGCATCCGGCAGTCGACGCTGTTCTTGCCGCGGCGGGCGGCAGCGGAAAACTGGATAAAGCGCGAAGGCGCCGGCATGTGCGCGGACGGCGTCCCGGAAGAGTCGGAATGGCGGGGCGCCACGATGACGGATGACAATGGGCACCAGGGTGACGCACCCTCACCCCGGCCCTCTCCCTTTGCAAGGGAAAGGGGGCTTCGCAGGCGTGAGGGTGGTCGATTGTCAGAGCAGGTCATCTCGCGGCTCCAGGACTACACGGGCGGGGACAGGACGGCGCTCCAGGATTTCCCGGTGGACCTGGAAGGCCATACGGAATTGCAGCGGCGGGTATGGCTGACATTGCGCGAGATCCCGCCGGGGGAGACGCGGACCTATGCGTGGCTTGCGGAGCGGGTTGGGCTGGGCCGAAGTGGCGCTCGGGCGGTGGGGACGATCAACGGGGACAACCCGGTGCCACTGTGGCTGCCCTGCCACCGGGTGATTGCGAGCGACGGGACACTTGGCGGCTATGCCGGCGGGCTCGGGATGAAGACGCAGCTGCTGGAGCTGGAAGGGGCATTGCCGCGGCGGATGGTGTGAGTAGCTGTTAGCTATTAGCTTCTAGCCGGCAGCTCTGGCGGCCGGGTTCGAGTGTGGTCTTCTTCGGTGCAGTACAGATTGCCCTGGATCGGGAGTGAGCCAGGCAGGTGGGGCATTGCGAGACGATTGAGTGCCGCGACGACGCCCGCCGGGGCCGCGCTGGGATGTCAGCGCGGCCCGGCCGTGGGTTTCCCGGCGGAAGCTGTTCAGGCTTCCTTCCAGGCTTTCATGAGGTGTGTGTAGGGGAACCAGGCCGTGGGGCGGTAGTTCTGGACGGCAGGGTTCCAGAAGTAGCTGCGGGACTGGGTGCTCCAGTAGATCTCGTACTGTTCTTCGGCGCAGATCTGCTCGATCTCGCGGATGGTCTCGATGCGCTCCTCAAAGTCGAACTGTTGCCGTTGCGTGACAAGCAGATCTTCGAGCCGCGGGTCGTCGACGTAGCTGAGGTTGATGCGAGCGCGCACGCCATCGGCGAAGGAGAGGCGCTCGGTAAGGTAGTCCATGAAGTAGAAGACGGCCCGGGGGCTGTGGCCCATGCCTTCGTAGTCGCCCTGGTACGTAGTGGAGATGTACTGGGCATAGGGGGCTTCGCGTTGTTCTATGTCGAAACCGATTTCGCGCAGGGTTGCCATGGAGAGCGTGGCGGTATCGACGTAGGCCTGCTGGTAAATGGCGGCGTCGGCGTGATCCCAGGTGGTGGAGATGGTTTCGCCTTCGCCGATTGCTGCGTCAAGCAGGCGGCGGGCTTCTTCGGGGTTGTAGTCCCAGTATCGAGAAGCATCTCCGAGCTGGTCGACGGGCGTGGCGAAGGGGTAGCCGACAAAGACGATCTGGTCGTTTTCGCCCTCGCCGGCGGAAACGGCATCGCGGATTCGCTGGCGGTCGATGCCCATGCTGATGGCCTGGCGGACGCGCTTATCGTTGAAGGGCGGCCGGTCGGTGCGGAGGTAGATGTAGCCGCCGATACCGGGCTGGGAATCGAAGCCGGCATCCGGTCGTGCGTCGAGGATGCGGTCCCGCTCCTCTTCCAGGTGGATCCAGGTGAGGTCGACGGCGCCGCTGATGAATTGCTCCATGCGCTGGGTCTGGTCGGGAACGATGAAGACGGTCGTGGAGTCGACGTAGGGGTAGGGGTCGTCGTAGAAGTCGGGGTTGCGGCGCCAGCTCAGCAGGTTGTCGGTTTCGAAGGATTCGTGGATGAATGGTCCGCTACCGACCATGCGGGTGGCGACTTCGTTGGATTCGGCGTGTTCCTGGGGAACGATGTAGGAGGCCAGGTTGCCGCCGGCGATCTGGATAGTGTCCGCGTACGGTTCGCGGGTATGGATGACTACGGTCCGCTCGTCGGGGGTTTCGACGTTGTCGACGAAGGCCCAAAGTGAGCGGTGGACGGACTCGTCGAAGTCCTTATAGCGGTTGATGGCATAGGCAACGTCTTCGGAGGTGACGGCGCGGCCATTTGTCGGTTCGACGTCGTGGAAGACGGCGTTTTCCTTGAGGGTGAACCTCCAGGTAAGTTCGTCCGGCGTCTCCGGCATTGTCTCAGCAAGGTCGGGCTCCATGGTGAAGTCCGTAGGTTCGACTTCGGGCACGCCGGCGGCGAAGCGCACGAGGCGACTCAGGCTCACGCCATTGACGTAGGCGTTGACGAAGCTGGTCTGGGTGTAGGGGTCGAGGGTTGGGGGCGTTGCGGAGATGAGCCAGGTGAGCTCTCCGCCGTGCTGAGGTTCGCCAGAGACGGCGGGGGTTGGGGTCGCCTCTGGCGAATCGTCGTCGGGGGCAGGTGGGGGCTGGTCGTCATCGTCGTCGTTGCCGCAGCCAACGAGGGCAAAGGCGCCGGCGCCAACGGTGGTCCCCGCAGCTCCGCGCAGGACGGTGCGGCGGGAGAAGGGCTTGCGCAACCAGTAGTTGTGTTGCCTGGTCATTTGAGGGTCCCTCCCGGTTAAACAGGCATCGAGGCCTGGATCACCCAAGTCACGGTTATGCGGTGCCGCGGAGCCTCGGGTCGAGGACGTCGCGGAGCGCATCGCCAAAGAGATTGAAGCTAAGGACAGCGAGGCTGATTGCAGCGCCGGGGAAGACTGCGACCCACCAGTGGGTTTCCCAGTACTGGCGGGAATCCTGGAGCATTTTGCCCCAGCTGGGCGCTGTATCAGAGGCAACGCCAAGGCCAAGGAAGCTCAAGGCAGCCTCGGCCAATATTGCGTTTCCTATCTGGATGCTTGCGATGACGATGATGGGTGCGACCACATTCGGCAGCACGTGACGGAACATGATGCGGGTCGAATTGTTGCCAATGGCCTCTGCGGCTTCGATGTATTGCAGCGTGCGGATCGAGAGAACTGAACCGCGGACGATGCGGGCTGTGGTGGGTGTGATAATGAGGCCGATGGCCACGCTGACGGATATGAAGCTGGGTTCCCAGATGGTGAGGAAGAAGATCGCAAGGACGAGCGGTGGGATACCCAGGATGACGTCCATGACACGGGCGACGACGAGGTCGACTTTGCCAGCGAAGTAGCCGGCGACCAGGCCCATGAGCGTGCCAGCGACGGTGCCAATGGCGACAGACGCGAAGCCAATGCCGATAGAGATCTGGCTGCCGATGAGGACCCTGCTGAAGATGTCGCGGAAGAGGTTGTCGGTGCCAAATGGGTGCGACAGCGAGGGGCCCACGAGGCGCGGGTGATCGATGGAGTCGGGCGCGTGGGGCGCGATGCCGTCGGCGAAGATGGCGACGGCGATGAGCGACAGGCAAATTGCGCCGGCGATCGCCCCCACGGGTTTCCGCCTGGACGTCTGCCAGAGGTTGGCCAGCCGCCCCGGCCGCGTGAGGACCGGCGGGAGCGACGAAGCCGACTGGATAGTGGTTTCGGCCATTAGCTATACCTGATCCGGGGATCGAGCCACGCGTAGCTGATGTCAACGATGAGATTGATGGTGACGAGCACGACGGCGAAGAGCAGAACGAGGCCCTGCACCATCGGGTAGTCTTTGAGCAACACCGAGCGAAGCAGCAGCCTACCGAGGCCGGGGATGTTGAAGACGGTTTCGATGATGACGGTGCCACCAAAGAGGACGCCGAATTGCAGGGCGAAGAGCGTGATGACCGGTATCAGGGCGTTGCGCAAAGCGTGGCGATTGATGACCAGGGATTCGCGAAGCCCCTTGGCGCGGGCCGTACGGATATAGTCCTGGCGCAGCACTTCGAGCATCGCGGAGCGGGTGATGCGAGCAATGCTGGCACTGAGTGCGAGGCCGAGCGCGAAAGCCGCCAATGCATGTTGCTGGAGGTTGGTGGACAGGTCATCCCAGGGGTGCGCGTAGCCCAGGGGAGAGACATAGCCGAACCAGGTGCTGAGGAGGAGGATGAGCATTACCCCGAGCCAGAAGTTGGGGATGCTGAGCCAGCCGATGGTGATTATCCGGAGGAAGTAATCGGCGAAGCGGTCCTGCCTGGCTGCCGAATAGACGCCGATAGGAAGGGCCACGGCAACGGCGAAGAGCGTCGACAAGAGCGTGAGCTGGACGGTGACCGGGATGCGTTTGCGGATTTCGGGCCAGACAGCCCGGTTCTGGTCGAGGCTGGTGCCGAAGTCACCGCGGGCGATGCCACCGACCCAGGACATGTACTGCCGGGGCGCGGGTTGATCGAGCCCGAGACGCTCTTCGATGGCGGCGCACTGCTCGGGGGTGACACGGTCGCCGACAACGATGGCGCAGACGTCGCCGGGGATGACGCGGACCGCCGAGAACACAATTAGGCTAATTGCGAATATAACAACCACCGAGAACAGCAAGCGCTTTACGATGTACTGCGTCACTGGCCGCCGCCCCTCCCCGGCGAGTTCCACGATGACTATCGCGTCGATACACGCGGTAGATTGCGAGAGCATTGATCGATCTCATAGACCCGTCAAGTTCCGGCGCGGAACGCCAGGGCCCGCGACGGTCTCCCGTAAAGACCCTATTGAAGAAGCGAGCGTGAGATCCGACGATTAGACGTTGAAGAGGACGTGGAGGACGTCGCCGTCCTGGACGACGTAGGTCTTGCCCTCGGTGCGCATGAGGCCGCGTTTCTTGGCTTCGGCCTCGGAGCCACAGGCCACCAGGTCGTCGTAGCGAACGACTTCGGCGCGGATGAAGCCTCGCTGGAGGTCGCTGTGGATCTTACCGGCGGCTTCGGGTGCGGGCGCACCTTTGCGGACGGTCCAGGCGCGGACTTCGTCGGGGCCGACGGTGAGAAAGCTGATGAGGCCCAGGAGGGCGTAGCTGGCGCGGATGGCGCCGGCCATGCCGCTTTCGGTGACGCCGACGGAGGCGCGGAATTCTTCGGCTTCTTCGTCGCTGAGCTCGTTTAGCTCCATTTCGAACCTGCCGGAGAAGACGGCGACGTCGCGGGCAATGCCGGCGTAGCGGTCGCGAAGCTCGGTTTCGAGCTCGGTGCGGCGGGGGAGGTCGTCTTCGCCTACGTTGAAGACGAGGAGGAGCGGGAGGGCGGTGAGGAACTGGGAGCCTTCGAGCATTTTCCACTCGTCGGCGTTGATTTCCTGCGCGCGGAGGGGGACTTCGTTCTCGAGCTCGGCCTTCATACGCTCGAGGAGGTTCTTCAGGCGCTGGATGGCCTCACGCTCGCCGGGCTTGAGCGAGCGCATTTCGATGCCGATGCGCTGGAGGCGGCGTTCGATGATGGCCAGGTCGGCAAAGGCGAGCTCCATGTCCATGGTGGCGACGTCGCGATGGGGATCGACGGTGCCTTCGGGATGGGGGACGGCGTCGTCTTCGAACATGCGGACGACGTGGATGAGGGCGTCCATGCGGGCGAGTTCGTTGATGAACTTGCCCGCGGGGCCTTCGCCTTTGCCGAAGGATTCACCGGCGGCGGGGAAGTCGACGTACTGGATGGTGGCGTGGGTGGTTTTCTTGGGTTTGTAGATCTCGGTGAGGCGATCGACGCGCTCGTCGGGGACGTGGACAACGCCGACGTTGGGCTGGGTGGCGGCGCTATAGGTGCCAACCTGTGCGGTGCCGCGTGTGACGGCGTTGAAGATGGTGGTCTTGCCGGAGCGAGCGAGTCCGATGATGCCGAGTTGCATGGTCTAAGAGTGAAGAGTCAAGCGTGAAGAGTCCACACGGGTGAGTGCGGCCTCGCGTATTTGAACGGTGCTGCGGCGTCTAGTCCGGGGCTTCGTCGTGTTCGTGTTCGTGGAGTACGGCGAAGAGCTGGCGCAGGTCCAGCTCGAAGCGGGAAAGCACAGGGCGGGCGTCGATGACGTCCGGAGCGCGGTGGACAGAAGGCGCCTGGCTCGGGCGATAGACCGTGACGGTTTCCAGCTCCGGGTCGACGAGCCAGAGGAGTTCGGTGCCGATGCGCATGTAGAAGTCGGCACGATCCAGGACGCGGCCGGGGTAGTCACCGGGAGAGAGTACTTCGATGGCGAAGTCCGGCGGCGTCCAGACCGGTCCGCGCATGCGCGTTTCCCGGTCGCGCGGGATCTTGCTGACGCGAACGACGGAGATATCGGGAAGGAAGCTGCGTTTGCCCGGGTTTCGCATCGCATGGCGCAGTTCGGGACCGCCGCGGGCTTCCCCAGGATGTTCCACGAAGTAGTTGCCCAGAGCGCGATCCAGGTAGTGCACGAGCGAAGCGTGGTACCAGCTTGGAGCCACCTTCTGGATGACCTCCCCGTCGATGTACTCCGACGGGGGCTCAGTCTCCGGGAGTTCGAGGAACTCGTCCAGTGTGAGGCGCGTGGTGGTGACCATGGGCCCAGTATAGCGCTGTCAGCCGGCGAACCGCGCGATGCGTTCGGCCAGGTCCGTGCGGAAGGCGGGATCGGCGAAGCGGCGCAGGTGCCGGTCGTTTTCAGCGAAGAAGCGGCCGGCGCTGCGGTCGCCGCGGACGAAGACTTCTGTGAAGGCCCAGGTGTTATGGAGGGATGCCTGCCACCACATGTCGACTGCCCGGGGAATGTGCGCGGCTCCGATGGGTGCGTTCTCTGCATAGGCGCCGAGATAGGACTCCATTTCATCGGGCTGGTCGAGCAGGTGCAGCCATGTGAGCGACTGGACAAGCTCGAAGAGCCGGGGCATGCGCCCGGCCATTTCCCAATCGGTGACGGCGACCAGGCGCCCCTCGCTGTCGAGCAGAACGTTGCGTTCGTGGAAGTCGCCGTGGCAGGGCTGGTGAGGGAGGTCGTCGAACAGCGTGTAAGGCCGGGCTTCGGCTGACTCGAGCAGGCCGAGCTTGTAGCGGAGTGTCCGCTGCACTTCGAGCCGCCATTCGCCCGGGGATGGGTAGTAACGGATGAGGTCGTCGACGCGGCTGAGCGCCTCGATTGACGCCTCGGTGTCCCATGGCCGTGCGATGGGACAGGTTGTCAGCGCGGGGTCGTCGAGGTGGACCAGGGTCGATTGCAGGCGGCCCAGCAGCCCGCCGAGCATGGCGGCTGCATTCTGGTCGAGGCCGGGGACACGAAAGGTGCGGACATCGAGCCACGGGTAGACGGAGACGAAGCGGCCTCCGACGGACCGCAAGGTCCGGCCATCGTTCGACGGAAGGGGTGGGTTGACAGGTATGCCACGCGGGCCGATCCACGCGATGATGCGCTGCTCTAGCTCGAGGCGTTCGCGGCTGCGGCTGCGACGATGGATGCGCACGAACCGGTTGCCATGGTCGGTGGGGACCTTGAAATTCGCGTTGTTCACCGAATCGGCGATGGGCTCCGGTTCGCCGGCGCGTTCGAAGCCCCACAGCCGAAGGGCTTCGTCGAGCGTTTGTTGCAAGTGGGCATCGTCGGTTGCGCTTCCAGCGTCATCCGGGAGGTTGAAGGCCATGCGGGCAACTGTAGCGCACCGCAATTGCCGTGGCGATTGCGAGACGCGGCCCGGGTCGCTGGTATTATCGACCGCACGCTAAGCACAGGGGCAGGAGCATCCATGGACCTTGAACTCGAAGGAAAGACCGCGATCGTCACCGGCGGCAGCCGTGGTATCGGCAAAGCCATTGCAATGGAACTGGCGCGCGAA
>SLAK01000452.1 GCA_007126855.1 Dehalococcoidia bacterium
GACCGCCTGAGCGGTCGGCGCCAGTGGCAGGACGAGCTCGACGCCAACATCGCCAAATGGACCTGCGCCCGCGACAAGTTCGAGACCGCCCGCGCCTGCGAGGAGGCGGGAGTGCCCGCGGCCGCCGTGCAGACCCCGGAGGAGCGCATCGACCATGACCCGAACACCGCCGCCTGGGGGCTTTGGCCGGAAGTCCACCAGACGGCGATGGGCGATGTCCGGGTCGATGGCATCCCGGTGCACATGTCCGAAACGGACTGGTCCATCGAACGCGGCGGGCCATGCCTGGGCGAGCACAACGAACAGGTGCTCACTGGCCTGCTGGGCTATAGCGCCGAAGACGTCGAGCGCTTCCGCGCCGGAGGTGTGCTGTGAACGGGCCGATGCACGGGCTTCGCGTGGTGGAATACGCCGACGAGCGCGGCTCCTACGCCGGCAAATTGCTGGCCGACATGAGCGCCGAAGTCATCAAGGTCGAACCCCCGGAGGGTGACCCCACCCGCCGCTTCGAGCCCTTCCTCGATGACGAACCCCATCCTGAGCGCAGCCTCTACTTCTGGCAATACAACGCCAACAAGCAGAGTGTCGTGCTCGACCTGGAAGGCTCCGATGCAGCGCGCGATGCGTTCCGGCGGCTCGCGGCGACGGCGGACTTCCTCATCGAAAGCATGCCGCCGGGCCGCATGGCCGACCTTGGCCTCGACTACCCGGACCTGCAGCCCGGCAACGAAGCGCTCATCTACATCTCCATCACGCCCTTCGGCCGCGACATGCCGCGCGCCAACGAGCACGCCACCGACCTCACCATCTTCTCCAACGGTGGCGTCACCTGGATGAATGGCTATGATGACCACGCGCTCCCGCCGGTCCGCGGCGGCAACCAGGCCTACCACACCGGTGCCCACTATGCTGTCTTGTCCGGGCTCGTCGCCCTTCTCCATCGTGACCAGACAGGGCGCGGCCAGTACATCGACGTCAACATGAACGCCGCTGCCAACGTCACCACCGAAGCAGGCAGCTACACCTGGCTCGTTTCGAAGGAGACCGTGCAGCGCCAGACCGGCCGCCACGCGGCCGTCCGCCCGAGCATCCCCACCCAGGTGCAGTGCGCCGATGGGAAATGGGCCAACACCGGCCTCCCCCCGCGCAAATCCGCCGAGTTCGCCCGCACCCACCAGTGGCTCGAAGATTCCGGCCTGCTCGATGAGTTCCTCGAAGCCCCCCTGCTCCTGGAAGGCGCCGCCCGCGAACGCATCGACCTCTCGAAGCTCGCCGAGGACGAAGAGCTCCAGGCCATTTTCGGCGCCGGGCGTAACGCCATGTCCTTCATCGCCTCAAAGCTCACCGCCTACGAATTCTTCACCGGCGCCCAGGAGCGCGGCTTCCAGGTCGGCATCATCTATTCGCCCGAAGAAGTGCTGTCCGACCCGCACTTCCAGGCTCGCCAGTGGCCGGTCGAAGTTGAGCACCCTGAGCTGGGGCGCCGCTTCACCTATCCCGGCGCGCCATACCGCTTCGAAAAGTCGCCCTGGAGCATCCGCCGCCGCCCACCCATGCTCGGCGAGGACACCGAAACCGTGCTGGCGTCCCTGGGCTACAGCCCCGATGAAGTCGCCAGCCTCAGCTCAACCGACGTCCCCGGCTGATTCCCCGGGCAAAGCGCGGGCCTTGGGGATGAGCAGCGTTTCGCGCAGCGCACGGCTCATCGTCCGCTGGTAACGCTCAGCAGACCATTTGTAGTCGCCGGTGAGTTCCTTCCATGTGCGGAACGATGTCAGCGAAGCGACGAAGTCTGCCGCCTCCGCTTCCGTCCAGTCCGGCGAAAGCGCGCCGGCCTCACTTGCCCGCTGGATCGCCCGGGCCGCGAGCTTGCCGCGCTCTTCCAGCCGCTGCCGCCACACATGAGCGACGTCTTCGTTTTCGAGTATTGCGCGGTCCAGCGCAGAAGCCACTGCCGAAACCTTCGGCCGGTGCGTCGCATGGACGACCGTAATGCGATCCAGCACCTCTGCGGGGGTAGCGGCGTCGATCGCCCACTGCAGCAATTCCGCGACGCGTTCCGACTCATCGATCCAGTCGGCCAGCTCCTGTAACAGTTGAGCCCGCGAACTGAAATGCAGGTACACCGCCTGCCGCGACACGCCCGCCAGCCGTCCAATGTCCGACAGCCGGACATAGCCTTCGGGCCGTTCTTCGATCAGCGTTCGTGCAGCATGCAGGATCTTCTCCCGGGTTCCCGGGTCACCACTTGACACTGTGACAACAACACCTCAGCATTCGGACTTGACACCGTGACAATGTACCACGGATGATACCGCGGTCCCGCAGGAGCTTAGCGCTGGCTTAACTGATGAAAGGTCAGGCAGCGATGGCGCCGCCCGGGGCTTCCTATCCACAGCGCAAGAAGGGGGATCACATGCGGAGCGTCGTCGCCCGTCCAGTTTCATTCATCGTGCCGCTCGCCATACTCGCGGTCGCAGCCTTCTGGATCTCGTATAGCATCCAGGTAGCCAGCGCCGACGAGCACCTCATCGTCGTCCGTAACGGCGACGGCGAGCCCGGCTATTCCGTCAACGCCTACCTGCCGCAGGAAATTACCATCCGCACCGGCACCACCGTCCGTTGGGACTACCCGTTTCCCGAGCCGCACAGTGTGACCTACGGCGACCCCGGCCCGGAAACGCCGTCAGGCACCGAATGGGATGGCACCACCCCGGTCAACTCCGGCGTCATGAGCGTCATCTTCGGTAGCGACCCAAGCTGGGAACTCACCTTCACTGCCGAGGGCGAGTACGAGTTCTACTGCATTATCCACCCGTTCCAGACCATGACCGTGACCGTCGTGGACGATGGCCCCGTCGACAGCCAGGCGGATGTCGACGCCCGCGCCGAAGCCTACTACCAGGATGCCCTCGCGCGCGTGAAGGCTGTTGGCGCAGACCTCCAGGCCGCCCCGGTGCAGTACGAAAGCCTGGACGATGGCACCACCCGCTGGACCGTCATCAATGGCGGCCATACCGACGACGGCCACGACGCATTCATCTATGCCCCGGATCCCATCACCGTGACCGAAGGGGACACGATCCGCTGGGTCAACGAGATCCCTGTGCCGCACACCGTCTCCTTCGGCCCGCCGCCGGACTTCCAGGACCCCTGGGCGGTCGAGCCGTCGGTCCCGGCTGAAGCCTTCGACGGCGAAGGCTTCTGGCACAGCGGCACCATGTTCGGCGTACCTGACGCCATCCCGAACACCATCCAGGAGTTCGAACTCATCTTCCCGAACGCCGGTACCTACGATTACTACTGCCTCTTCCATGCGCCCATGGGCCACGCTGGCAAGGTAGTTGTGCAGGAGGCCGATGCAGACCCCGTGGACGATGAGCAGCCGGATCCGCCGGCGACCGGTTCAGGCTTCGTCTCGGGCGGCGCCCCGGTGCTGCCGCTAACCCTTGGTGCGCTTGCGCTCGTCCTCGCATTCGCGCTGCTTGGCGCGCGTGCTGCCCGGACCGGTGCCCGAAACCAGGGCTAAGGCCACGCAACGCTTCCTCCATCGCCCGGCACGCCTCATGGCAGGTGTGCCGGGCTTTCTTCTCGTGGTCGCTGTGCTCGTCGCCGCTTGCGGCGGCGCCAGCGCCAGCGCCGACGATGATAGCGCCGCCATGCTCAACGCCACGTCGA
>SLAK01000332.1 GCA_007126855.1 Dehalococcoidia bacterium
ATCGTCATGTGCGTGACCGACCCGGAGAAGCCGCCACACAGCCGGATGAGCCAGATCGTGGTGCCGACCGACACCCCGGGCTTCAAAATCGAGCGGCTGCCGGCGGTGTGGGGTGAGAAAGACTCCAACCACCCGATCATCCACTACGACAACGTACGCGTGCCGGTGACCAACATCCTTGGCGACCAGGGCGCGGGCTTCAAGCTGTCGCAGAAGCGCCTTGGCCCGGGGCGCATCCACCACTGCATGCGGGCGCTCGGGCAGGCCCAGCGGGCCTTCGACCTGATGTGCCAGCGTGCCCTGACCCGGGAAGCTTTTGGCGGCCCGTTGGCCGACAAGCAGACAATCCAGAACTGGATTGCCGATTCGCTGGTCGGCATCCAGGCGGCGCGGCTCCTGACGATGCAAGCCGCGCAGAAGATCGACACCGGCGACGAGGCGCGTGTCGAGGTCTCGATGATCAAGTTCTTCGTGGTCAACGTGACCTGCGACGTGATCGACAAGGCCATCCAGGTCCATGGCGCGCTGGGTGTCACCGCCGACACGCCGCTTCAGGCCATGTTCAAGGCCGCCCGCATCCTCCGCATCGCCGACGGTCCCGATGAGGTGCACCGGATGGTGGTGGCGCGCCATGCGCTGCGCCGCTACCGCCAGGGCGAAACCTGGGACTTCGGCACCTTCTAGCCCTGCAGACTTCGCGCGGGGGAGAACCTCCCCCGCGCCCACGACGTACTACTGTTGGAAATCCGCGACGCAAGCCTATTCGACCCGTCAACATAAGCAGGTTTCGTCCGCTTTTCGCAAACCCCATTGGCTCACGCATACATTGGAGGGAAGATTCTGTGAGAAACAACTACTGGCTTCGCGCCACCCGATCACCGCTCTCGCGCCGGCGAATGCTCCAGGGCACTGCCGGCCTCGGGGTGGGCGCTGGCGCACTTGCCGTCGTTGGTTGTGGCAACGACGACGACGATGACGTCGCACCGCCGCCCGACGACGACGATGTCGACCCCACCCCAACCCCCGACCCCGGCGACATCCAGCGCGGCGGAACTATTCGCTGGGCCTGGACGGCGGATGCCGACCACGTTGACTTCGTGCATGACACCGCATGGACCATGGTGGTTGCACCCCATATTTATTCCGGCCTCCTTCGGTGGAGCGCCGATGTCACCGAAGTCCTTCCAGACCTTGCCGAGAGCCTCCCGGAGGCCGCCGACGAGGGGCTGACCTATACCTTCCGGCTGCGGGAAAACGCCCGATGGTCGGACGGGTCAGAAGTGACCTCGGCGGACGTCGCCTACACCTATAACCGCTTCGCCGACCCTGATGAGGCGTCACCTCACCAGTACAAGGCGGGCCCCCTTGCGGGCATCGATACCCCGGATGACCACACCGTCGTCTTCCGGCTCGAACGCCCCTTCGTCCCCTTTGTCAGCTTCGCAGGTACCGGCTGGATGATGATCATGCCTGAAGGCTGGGCCGATGAGCATGGGCGACGCTTCCAACAGGCCATGGGCTCCGGTCCATACACGATTGAGGAGCGCAACCCCGATGTCGCCACGCGCTTTGGCAGCAATCCTCACTACTACGATAGCGATCGACCGTACGTCGATGGCATGGACCTGCAGATTATTCCCGATGCCTCGACCATCGACGCAGCCCTGATTGCCGGGGAGCTCGACGTTAACCCCGGGCTCACCGACCAGGGCCGGGTCGACTCCATACTTGGCGCTACTCAGAATCTGAACACCATCGAGTTTCCTTCCCTGCACTGGAACTTCATGATCATGAACTGCGAAGAGGGCCGGCTTCCCTTCAGCGACCCCCGCGTGCGACGGGCGATGAATCTGCTGATCGATCGCGAGCTCTACCAGGTCATCGTCCACAGCACAGGGGGCCAGGCCAGCGGTCCCGTCACCTGGGGTTTCGAGAGATATGCCATTCCCCAAGAAGACCTGCTTTCGCGCCCGGGCTACCGGCCGGACAAAGACGAGGACATTCAGGAAGCGATGGACTTGCTGAACGCCGCTGGTCTGGGCGACGGATTCTCGTTCGACATGGCCACGACAACGCCTGCTGCCCACGCGACCTACAACGCGGGCGCACTCGCCGTCCAGGACCAGCTCGCGCAGTACAACATCGAAGCCGTCCTTGGTGTAACCGACATGGCCGGCATCCAGGAGAAGCGGGCCGAGGGCAACTACGACGCCATGGTCTACGTGAATGGCGGGTCGCAGGAGATAGACGAGTACCTCTACGGCCCCCACTACACTGGCCAGGCCAGGAACGTGAACCGCTACTCAAACCCGGATCTGGACGAAATGCTCGACCGGCAGCGCGAGATCCTGGACGACGAAGAGCGCACCCAGCTCATCATGGAAATCCAGGAAGTGCTGCTCGAGGAGCTTCCGTCTGTGTGGCTCGCTGATCCGGTGTATGTTGCCATCGTTAACGAGCGGGTTCGCGGCTACCAGCCGTACCGTGCCTGGGACCGCAGGAGCGAGTTCTATAACGCCTTCATAGAGGCATAAGTCCGCGTCCAGACCTGTGGGCGGGTGGTCTGAACCGCCCGCCTACACCACATCCGACGAGAGGCGCTAGCCTTGACCACCTACATTATCCAGCGAATTTTGCTGATCATCCCTGTCCTCTTCGGCGTGACGCTCATCACGTTCTTCGCTATGCGTGTCATCCCCGGCGACATGGCCAAAGTGCAGCTCGGCGAATACGCGACCGAAGAAGCGCTCCAGGCCTTCCGCGACGAACACCAGCTCGATGATCCCCTTCCCGTCCAATACGTGCGCTGGGTCGCCGACCTGGCTCGGCTCGACATGGGCGACTCCTTCCGGCGGGACCAGACCGTCCGCGACGCAATCGTCCGCCGTCTCCCCGTCACCTTCCAGCTCACCGCCTATGCCCTTGTCGTCTCCCTCGTCATTGCCTTTCCCGCTGGCATCATCTCCGCGGTCAAGCAAGACACCGTCTGGGACTATGCCGCCCGGATCTTCGCCATGGCAGGCCTCGCGATCCCTGTCTTTGTCATCGCCTCCTTGATGATCATGTTACCGGCACTCTGGTTCGGCTGGGTCCCACCCATACGCTACACACCGTTCACCCAGGACCCCTTCACTAACATGGTGCACTTCATCCTCCCGGCTATCGCCCTCGGCGCATCATTGGCCGGCACCACTACCCGCATGGTCCGTTCCCAGCTCCTCGAAGTCTTGCGTCAGGACTACATCCGCACCGCGCGCGCCAAGGGCCTCGCCGAACGCCCCATCGTAGCTGGCCACGCTCTGCGCAACGCCATCATTCCGGTAATCACCATCGTTGGCCTCCAGCTCGGCGTGCTCATTGGCGGCACCATCATCGTTGAGCAAATCTTCAGCCTTCCCGGCCTGGGCCGACTGATGATCGAGTCCGTCAACCTCCGCGACTACCCCGTCGTCCAGGGCGTCGTCGTCTTCATGTGCTTTGTCTACGTCTTTGTGAACCTCGTTATCGATATCACCTACGGTTGGATTGACCCCCGGATCAGGTACACCTAACCATGTCGCAAGACCAGCAAAGCATCGCTATTCTTTATCCCGAACCCGAACGACGCCGCCAGACGGTTGGCAGTGTCGCGGGCCGCCTTGGCCGCTTTGCGCGCCGAAAGCCGC
>SLAK01000287.1 GCA_007126855.1 Dehalococcoidia bacterium
TGGCCGCTTTCAGCCAGGCCGGCGACGACGGCGGTGACGTGGTCGACGCGGAAGGTGTCGCTGCCGGCGGCGCGGGACGGCGGCAGGCCGACGCAGAGCACGCCGAGCACCGTGCGTTCGAGCAGGTCGAGGTCTTCCGGCTGCAATGCTCCCACGCCCTTAGCCTAGCGCACTGCCTGATTCTGGAGGGGCGACGAAAGCGGGCTAAAAGGGCATGAAGCCGTGCGAGGGGGTGGGGGTCGGGGTGCCCCAGAAGTCCTGGTCGGCGGGCTCCGGGTCGGTCGTCACTGTGACGTAGAGGGTGACGCTGGCTACGAGCAGGAGGACAACGATGCCACCCAGCAGGAACAGGCGCCCACTTACCCCGGGAGGTCCGCCATCGGGAGGCTTATCAGTCACCCGTCTATGTTCGCGCGGCCGGCGTTAGTCGCACGGGCCATTTGGCGCGGTTTATATGGCCGGGTGGCCCTCGCCTGGCCGGGGGTGCGCGAGCGGCGGCCGGGTTCTTTATGATGGCGCCATGCCCCACGAGATACGCCACCACTTCGTCGAAACGAACGGCATCCGGATGCATGTGGCCGAATGCGGGGAAGGCTTTCCGGTGGTGATGTGCCACGGGTTCCCGGAGCTGTGGTATTCGTGGCGGCACCAGTTGACTGCGCTTGCCGAGGCCGGGTTTCGGGCCATCGCGCCGGACATGCGGGGTTATGGCCAGACCGACGCTCCGCCCGACCCGGCAGATTACCGGACCAGCATGATCTGCGCGGACATTGCAGGCCTGCTGGATGCGCTGGAGATTGAAAAAGCGGTGATTGCCGGGCACGACTGGGGCGGCTGGCACATCTGGCAATTCGGCATCCGCTACCCGCACCGGGTGGAGCGGCTAATCGGGTTCAACACGCCCTATTCGCCGCCGGGACCGATACCGCCGACCGAGGCGATGCGCGAGGCATTCGGGCAATCGGACCGCAGCTTTTACATCCTGTACTTCCAGGAGCCGGGCGTCGCCGAGGCCGAGCTTTCGGCGGACACGCGCGGCAACATCGCCAAGATGATCCACCGCTGGGACCGCGCCCAGGACCTGTGGACTTTCGCGACGGTGGGCGGCGACGGAAGCGGCGTGTTCACGCGCATCGAGCCGGGCGGGAGCCTGTTAACGGAAGACGAGCTGGACATCTACGCGAAGGAGTTCGAGCGCACCGGTTGGACCGGCGGCCTGAACTGGTACCGCGCGATCGACCTGAGCTGGGACGAGACGCGGAAGCTACCGGACCACCACATCCGCGTGCCGGCGATGATGATTACCGCCGAGCACGACTATGTGCTGCGCCCGGAGCAGGCGAAGCCGATGCGGGAGTGGATTGGTGATCTGCGGATCGAGCACATCAAGCGGTGCAGCCACTGGACGCAGCAGGAGCGGCCGGAGGAAGTGAACGCGCTGATGATCGACTACCTGGGTGACCTGCGCTGAGGGGAATGGTTTAGCTCCAGGCTTCCCACAGGGTGGCCACACCAAACGCGGCAAAGAGCACTGCGGCACCGATCGATATGAGCCGGTGCGGGAGGCGCTTCCCGGCAACTTTGCCGATGACGACCGCGATTGCGACGGCCGTGAACATGCCAGCCGTGGCGCCCAGCCAGACGCCCACGGGGTCGCGGTCCCCGGCGAGGGCAACGGTCGCGAGCTGGGTCTTGTCGCCCATTTCGGAGACGACAATCGAGACCGTGACGATGCCGTAGGCGCCAAAGGCGGGGGCAGCGCGTACCTCTTCCTCTTCGTCTTCCTCCTGTTCGTGACGAAGGCTCCAGGCAGCGAAGACGAAGAAGAGCAGGCCGGCCACGGTGAGGAAGAGCGTTCGCGGCAGCACCGCGCCGAAGATGGCGCCAACGACCACGGCGACACCCATGACAACCACGGTTGCGGTGGCAACGCCCGCGAGGACGGTCCACAGGCCATAGCGCGTGGCGAACCAGAGGCTGAGGAGTTGGGACTTATCGCCGAGTTCAGCGACGAAAACCAGGGCCGCGGCGGCCCCGAAGGAGACGAGAAGTTCCACGCTAGATGTATCCGGGGCGGTCTATGCCAGTTCTGCTTTCACTATCGAAGGATAGCGAGGAAGCTCGTGGAGGCTACCTGCCCGCCTGCCGGCGGCTTAGCGCCAGGCTTCCCAGAGCGTGACGATGCCGAAGGAGGCAAAGAGGATCGCCGCGCCGATGGCGATGGCACGATAGGGCAGCCGGTGGCCCATGATGGCGCCAATGACCACGGCGATAGCGATGGCGGTGAACATGCCGAATGTTGAGCCCAGCCAGACGCCTATCGGTTCGCGGGTCCCGGCAAGGGCGATGGTTGCCAGCTGTGACCGGTCGCCGATCTCGGACACGATGAGCGAAGCGGTGACGATGCCGTAGGCGCCCAGGGTATGGGGGTGCCGGACTTCTTCCTCTTCGCCGTCCGGCCGGGGCACGCGCAGGCTCCAGACGGCGAATGCCAGGAAGAGCAATCCGGCCACCGTAAGGAAAAGCGTCCGGGGCAACACGGCGCCGAAGAGCGTCCCGATGATCACCGCCAGTCCCTGGAGAACGATGGTGGCGGTGGCAACGCCCGCGAGGACGGTCCAGAGCCGGTAACGAGTGGCGAACCAGAGGCTGAGGAGCTGTGATTTGTCGCCAAGTTCGGCGATGAAGACCAGGCCCGCGGCGATTCCAAACGAGACAAGGTACTCCACGCGGGCTCCTTCCTCCCTGCCAGGAGGGCGGCAATCAGCCGCCGGGCTACAGGATATCGACCGGAGCCGTGGGGACTACCGGAGATGCCGTTCGCAAGCAGCCACAGCGTCCCAGAGCTCGGGCGGCATGTCTTCACCGTCGAGGACGCGTTGCTCGATCTGCTGGAATTCCGAAAGGCTCAGCTCGGCTTCGAGGTATTCGAGCGTGCAGGTGCAATAGCGCCAGAACGCCGTCGTGGATTGCCCGGGGCCGCGCTCGGCGATGCACGCAGCCAGGAATTCGTCGCGAACCTGGGGCGGGTAGACTCCACCGTCATCCCCCACAGCCTGGAGAGCCTCCACGGTGGCAGCGGCTTCGGCAAGCTGCGTCTCCAGCCGTTCGATCTCCTCGCGGAGATCTTCGGCCTCATCGCCGCCGTTGCCGCAGGCTGCGGCCAGGATGAGGGCGCAAACCAGGGGGATGGTCGCAAAGCGCTTCACGGGGCACATCGTAGCTTGCCTGCAAGGTAGTGGCGCGCCGGCAATGCAAGGGTCGTGTCGCCAGAATCCTGTGCCCGCTCAGGAGCGGGATGTCGCGGCCTCAGACGGGAAACCATCGAACGCGTTGCAGTCCGCACCGCAAACGTCTTCGCAGAAGCGCATGAGCCAGGCCATGGCCGCCGGGTCGAGGCAGTAGCACTGGTCACCTTCCACCTGGCCTGCGATGATGCCGGCGTCCTTCAGCACCTTGAGATGCTGAGAGACGGTGGACTGGGCGAGCGGAAGCACATCGACCAGGTCGCCGGTGACACAGGCTTTGCGCCGGGCGAGCTCGGCTACGATGCGCACGCGGGCCGGGTTGCCGAGTGCGCGGAACATTGCGGCGGCGCGTTCTTCCTCGGGGCTGAGACCTTCAATGCGTTTCATGACGTCCCCGGAGCGGTTGTTGACA
>SLAK01000328.1 GCA_007126855.1 Dehalococcoidia bacterium
CCCGAGCAGCGGGGCAGGGGCTACGGCAAAGCCCTGCTCACCGAGGTCGCGCGCATCGCCGTCCAACGCGGCTGCGGGCGCTTCGAATGGTCGGTGCTCGACTGGAACGAACCGGCCATCGACTTCTACACGTCGCTCGGCGCCGTGCCGATGGATGAATGGACGATCTACCGGATCACCGGCAGCGCGCTGGACCGGCTGGCCGCGGCGGATGGTCCGGGCAACGGCTGAGGACCTGTCTACTGCCTGTCGCGCACCAGCGCCGCTTCAATGGCCGCGAGCTCTTCCTCCTCCGCCGCGGTCAGCTCGTGCGTCTCGCGGTCGTAGTGGCTGCCGAGCTCGTCGATCACCGTACGGCGCCAGAGCGGCACACCCAGGAAGTAGGACGCGCGGGCGAGCATGTGCGCCGCCACCGGCGCGGTGATGAGCAGGAAGACAATGACCGCGATGGCGCGCGTCACCACCTGCACACTGCCGAAGTGCACGGCCACCGCGGCGACCATGAGCGCGCTGCCGAGAGTCGCCGCTTTGGTGGTCGCATGCAGCCGGATGAGCAGGTCCGGCATGCGCACCACGCCGATGGCCGCGAGCAGGATCAGCCCGGCGCCCACCAGCAATAGCACCGACTCGATGATCTCAGCCACGCTCACGGCGGCGCCTCCTTGCCAGGGTGCTGCGTTCGAAGAAGGTGGCGAAGGCCACGGTCGCCAGGAACAGGATCAGCCCGAGCGCGATCGCCACATCGAGCAGCACGGAGCGGTCGGTCGCGATGGCGTAGAGGGCGATGATGCCGATGCCGATCATGGTGATCAGGTCCAGCGCGAGCACACGGTCGGGCAGGCTCGGGCCAAGGAACAGGCGCACAAAGCCCAGCAACAACGCGATGCAGAGCATTCCCATTGCCGCGACCTGGACAAATCCTTCGACCGGTACCGGGTTCAGTTCACCACCTCCATCAGCCGGCGCTCGAAACCCTGCTTGACGTCCCTCCGGAAATCGTCCGGGTTGGTGAGGTGCATGGTGTGGATATAGAGCGTGCGCTGGTCGTCGGAGACGTCGAGGGTCACGCTACCGGGCGTGAGCGAAATGATGTTTGCCAGGGCAGTGACACCGACCGAGCCGCGAATGTCGAGCGGCACAGCGACCACGCCGGCGCGGATGTTCTCGTTCGGGGTCACAATATCGATAGCCACGCGGATGTTGGCGACGAACAGCTTCCAGAGGAAGTAGGCAAGCAGCACAAGCAGCTTCCATGTCCGCACCAGGAAATCGGTGCTGATCTGCCGGCGCAGCAGCAAAACTATCGAGCCCAGGATCGCGCCTTCGATCAGGCTGAACACGCTCAGCTCACCGGCGAGCGCCGCCCAGGCAAGGGCCAGCAGCAGGATCCAGAGAATGCTCACTGTGCGTCTTCTCCCAGCACCGCAATGATATAGCCCGACGGGTCCGCGAGCTGTTCACCGGCCCGCTCCATCAGTTCGAACACCGGTCCCGCAGCCACGCCCGCGGCGATGGAAAGCGCCGCGAAGATGACCGCCGGTATGGCCATCACCAGCATACGCGGGCTGCGGCGGCGCTCCTGCAGGTCCTGCGGGACTTCGCCCGGGAAGGGTTTCCAGAAGGCTTCGCCCCAGATCTTGGTCATCGAGTAGAGCGTGAAAAACCCGACGCCCAGGCTCACGGCGACGATCACGTAGTGCTCGGCTTCGAAGCCGGCGCGGGCGAGCGCGAACTTGCCGAAGAAGCCCGCCAGCGGCGGCAATCCCGCCAGGCTGAAGGCGCAGATGAAGAAGAGCACGGTCAACTCCGGGCTCATCCGGACGATGCCGCCGAGCCGCTTCAGCTCGTAGCTGCCCAGCAGCCGGTGCGAAAGGCCGGCGATGATGAAGAGCCCGGTCTTGGCGAACATGTTGTGCGCGATGAAATAGATGGCCGCCGCGTAGCCCAGCGGCGTGAAGAAGGCCAGCCCCATCACCATGTAGCCAATCTGGCTGATGATGTGGAAGGAGAGGATGCGCCGGAACTCGTTCTGCGCCGCGGCGCCGAGCACGCCGGTGACCATGGTGAAGCCGGCGATCCAGATCAGCAGCGTCTGCGTGAAGTCATTATTGTCGGCGAAGAGCAAGCTGAAGACGCGGATGAGCGCGTAGACGCCGACCTTGGTCAGCAGCCCGGCGAAAAGCGCCGTCACCGCAAGCGGCGGCGTGTGGTAGGAGGCGGGCAGCCACGCAAAGAGCGGGAACACCGCCGCCTTCACACCGAAGGCCACCAGGAAGAGCATGCTCACCGTCACGACCAGCCCCGTTTCCTCAACCTCGGCGAGCCGCAGCGAGAGGTCGGCCATGTTCAGCGTGCCGGCGATGCCATAGATCAGGCCCACCCCGGTGAGGAAAAGGACCGACGAGACCAGGTTGATCGACACGTACTTGATGGCGCCTTCCATCTGCCCGCGCGTGCCACCGAGTCCGAGCAGCACGAAGGAGGAGATGAGCATCACCTCGAACCAGACGAAGAGGTTGAAGAGGTCGCCGGTAAGGAAGGCGCCCATCACGCCCATGAGCAGGATGTTGAACAGCGGGTAGTAGCCGAAGGCGGCGCGGCGCAGCCGGATGGTCGCGGCGGAGTAGATAGCGGCGCAGAAGGCCACGATGCCGGCCAGCAGCACCATGAGCGCGCTGAACATGTCGGCGACGAGGGTGATGCCGAAGGGCGCCGGCCAGTCGGCGACCTGCGTCGCCACCACTTCCTCGCGCCAGACCACCACCACAAGCACGATGCCGATGGCCAGGAGCGCCGCCGTGTTGCCGAGGGTGAGCATGGCCTGCCAGAAGGTCCAGCGGCGCAGACCCATCGTCAGGGCGGCGATCAGCAGCGGCAGCAGCAGCGGGAGGACCAGCAGCGTATCCATCTAGTCCGCCTCCGGCGTGCGGTCGGTGGTGGTCAGGCGGTCGGTATCCTCGGAGCCAACCACGCGGTAGGCGCGGTAGATGAGCACCATGGCAAAGGCCAGAACGCCGAAGCCAATGACGATTGCCGTGAGCACGAGCGCCTGCGGCAGCGGGTCGGCGTAGGGCTCGGTCAGCGCTTCCTCGCCGGAGCCGATGAGCGGCGGTTCGCCGCGGGTGAGGCCGGCGGCGGTGAAGATGAGCAGGTTCGCGGCATTCGTGAGGATGGCGAGGCCCAGCACCACACGCGCGAGCGCGCGCCGCAGCATCAGGAAGATGCCCGCCGCATAAAGGCCGCCGATGACGAAGGCGAGGAGTGTTTCCATCAGTCTTCCTCCTCAGCCAGGGCAAATACGATGGTGGCGACGACGCCCAGCACCGTCAGGTAGACGCCGACATCGAAGAGCAGCGGCGTGCCAACTTTCAACTCGCGGCCGGCCAGGTCGATGTCAATCCAGAGGCCGCGCATGAAGGGGTCGCCCACCAGCAGCGCGGGGATGCCGCTGACCGTGGCCAGCGCCAGGCCGGCGGCGATGATGTAGCGGGAATCGACCAGCAGGTTTTCGCGCGCGCTGGGGGCGCCGTAGGCGATCGTGTAGAGCGCAAACGCAGCGGCCGCCATCAGGCCGCCAGCGAATCCGCCTCCCGGCTCGTCGTGCCCGCGCCAGAGCAGGAAGAAGGAGAACACGAGGAACAGAGTCACCAGCAGCAGCGA
>SLAK01000267.1 GCA_007126855.1 Dehalococcoidia bacterium
GTTCTCAGCGCCGAGGCGCTGCAAGGTGCGGGCGCCCATGAGCTCGAGTCCAACGTTGACGATGCGCTTGTTTGCGGAGAGCAGCTCGGCGTCGATCATGGCCATTCGGTCGACGAGCTGTTCGACTTCGTGCTCGAGCAGGTCTGGCGGGACAGCCTTGAGAACGGCGCCGATCTTCGCGGCTTCGGCGCCGGTGATGGTGTCGCCGGTGAGGAAGAGGCGCTTGGACCACTGGGGGCCGACGTGGTAGAGCCACATCTGGTTGGGCAGGGCCCCCATGGCGCGCGCCGGCGGGAAGCCGATGGTGGCGTCTTCGGCGGCGATGACGATGTCGCAGAGCAGGGCCAGGTCGGTGCCGCCGGCGAGGCAGTACCCGTGAACCTGGGCGACGACCGGCTTGTGCATGTCGAAGACGGCCATGCGCAGGCGCTGGGCGCGTTCGAGCTGCCAGGCGTCGTCGTCGAAGGTGGCGCCGCCGCGGTAGACCTTCGTATAGCTATCATCGCCGCCGCGGTTGCGCGCCATCGGCGAGAGGTCATAGCCGGCGCTGAAGGCGCGCCCGGCGCCGCGGAGGATGACCGCGTGCACCGCGGTGTCGTTGTCGGCCTCCCAGAGCGCATCGTTGAGCTCTTGCTGGAGTTCGAGCGAGAGGGCGTTGAGTTTTTCGGGGCGGTTGAGGGTGATGCGGGCGCGGCCGTTTTCGACTTCGTAGATGATGTGCTGGTAGTCCATGGGCACCTCCTTGTGGGGGCGCATTCTACGCGCAGGGACGGGCGCGCGGTGGCGTAGTAGCGGGTGAAGCCGGCCGCGAGAAGCCGCAGTCGGGTTAGCGTTACGATGAACTCATGACGGCACGAGAGGCCCTGCGCGAGTACATCGACCGGCTGAGCGACGACGAGGTCGAGACACTCTGGCACCGCATCCAGTGTGAGGACAAGTTTCCGCCAGAGCCGCTGACACCGAGTGAGCTGGCAGAGGTGGAGCGGGCATTGGAGGCCTCACGAGAAGGCCGCAGTGTTTCTCTTGCAGAGGCTCGCCGCAGGTTTGGCCTCGAACGGTGAAGGTCTTCTGGAACGAGGTGGCTATGACGGCTCTGGACGAGATTCGGAGCTACATCGCAGAGCGTTCCGGCGAGGCGGTGGCTGACAGGGCAGCGGAGCGCATCTTTGGCCGCCCGGAGCAGATCGGTGAGTCGATCAAAGACGAATGGGTCGAGGTGTTGACCGTTCCGCACGGCGCGCGGGGGCTTGTGGAGTGAATGTGAACTGTGATACGGCGCCTTAGCAACGCTTATGGTATGCTCGTGAAAACTTGCACGTATTTCAGCGGTGGACGCGCTCCACAAGCCGAGCGCTTCACTGGCGGCTTACCCCCTTCCATTGCTCCTTCAGCCATGACCTGGCCGCCGCCAAACCGCTCGCAAGTGGGTAGATGAAAGGAACTGTGACACTGCTACTCGATCGACTTTTTGGCAAACGAAAATCTGACACTCCGCTGGAGACCCTGCCAACCGACACCGCCGCGACGCCGACAAAAGATTCCGCACCGCAGACGCGAGGCGATGGCGTTGCCGTGGCGGACGCGCCTGCAGGTGAACGCGAACCGTCCCATCGCCATGGCGAATCGCGCCGGCGGCCACGGCGCCGCTCGCGAAACCGCAAGTCTGGCGCAGAACAGCCGCAAGCGGCGAACCCATCGGCGGCGCGCCAGGATCACGACGGCCCTTTGCCGGAGAAGTTCCGAGCACTGGGCATCGATGAGACCGGCCTGAAGGCTGTCGCCGCGCTCGGCTTCGATGAGCCTACGCCGATCCAGGACGAAGCCATCCCGCTGCTGCTGGACGGCAAGGACGTGGTCGGGCTGGCACAGACGGGCACGGGCAAGACGCTCGCCTTCGGCATCCCGCTGGCGCGGAGCATCGACATCGCCAAAGACCACGTGCAGGCGGTGGTGCTTGTGCCGACGCGCGAGCTCGCGAACCAGGTGCTGGAGACCATAGAGCACCTTGGCAGCTTCTACGGCTACCGCTCGATTGGCCTGGTGGGCGGCAAGCGCATTACAGGCGACTTCCAGCGGCTGGAACAAAAGCCGCAGGTCGTCGTGGGGACGCCGGGCCGCATTATCGACCACTTGAACCGCGGCACCCTGGACCTGGGCCGTGTGCGCTACATCGTGCTCGACGAAGCGGACCAGATGTTCGACATCGGCTTCGAGCGCGACATCCACTTTATCCTGCGCCGCATCCCGAAGGACAAGCAGGGCGCGCTCTTCAGCGCGACCATGCCAACGGAGATCCGGCGGCTGGTCTACCGCCACCTGCCGCGGGCCGAGGAAGTCTCGGTGACGCCGGGCCACGAGCCCGTCTCGGGCGTGGAGCAGCTCTACTGCGAGGTGGCAGAGCGGGATAAGCTCCGGGCGCTACAGTACCTGTTCGAAAAGAAGGGCCTGGGGCGCTCGCTGATTTTCCGGCGGACGCGCATCGGCGTGGACAAGCTGGCGGCGAGCCTGCAGCGCGCGGGTGTGCCGGCGAAGGCCATCCACGGCGACTTGCGGCAGTCGGAACGCGACAGCGTGATGGCGGACTTCCGCAACGGGCGTCTGGAGTTCCTGGTGGCGACGAACGTCGCGTCCCGGGGCCTGGACATCCCCGACATCGAGCACGTCATCAACTACGACGTCCCGCAGAACCCGGAGGAGTACATCCATCGGGTGGGCCGGACGGCGCGCGCCGGGAAGAAGGGGACATCGGTTACCTTCGTCAGCGAATGGGAACTGGCCGAGTGGGACCGGATCGTGGACTCGCTGGAAGGCCCGGAGCCGGAGTATCTGGACGTGCCGACGCACTGGGATTAACGATTCACGATTGCCGATTGGCGATTGGCGATTGGCGATTGAGCGAAGCGCGGTGGGAAACCTGCCGCGCTTTCTTGATCGCTGACACGTCCGGGTGGTGGTGAGCGTCTGTAGTAAAACGCATGGCAGCTTGCTAGGCTCAGGCTCGAGGGAGAGCCATGAGCGGTCCGGGCGGTCAGCCGCTGACTCCGGTCGAACGCGCGATCATCGAGTCAATCCGGCGCGGTGAGCCGGACGCTGAGATTTGCGCGCGGCTGGGCATCTCCATTGTCGATGTGAAGCACAAGGTCGAAGTGCTGAAGCAGCGATTCGGGGTGGATGAGCGCGCGGCGCTTGGCGGCGTCGATCCGCATGCGCCGGCCTCCCTGGAAGAGGAGGACGAGTCGTCCACCAAACGCCTCGCGCCGCCCGGCACAGAGGACAATTTCCGTGATCGGTTTACGCAGGCGGCAGCCGCTGATGCGCCGGTGCATTCGCGGCGCGCGGTGCTGGGAGCGCTATTTGCCGGCGGGGCGACGGTCGCCGGGGCGGGGGTGTACTACCTGCTTGGCGGTGGTGAACAGCGGTCTCCGGCCAGCCGCGATCCCTTTGCCACGCCCACGCCAACGCCGACACCGGCCCCTGCACCGACCCCAACTCCTCACCCAGGACTCGCCTCGCTGGAGCCCATGCGAGGCGCATGGACCCGCCGCACCTATTCCAGCGGCGAGACGCTCGAACTGCTCCATGGCATCGGGTTCATCGATACGGAGACCGGCGAGATGGAGGTGTTCCAGGCGGGGATGCTGCGGTCGA
>SLAK01000073.1 GCA_007126855.1 Dehalococcoidia bacterium
CGCTACGCCATCATGGGCCTCACCGGGCACGCCTGGCACCTGTGCCTGGGCTCGCGGGAAGGCGTCGTGGCGCTCCCGTCCGGCCCTGCCGACCTGGATTGGGAGCCGATGGCGCAACGCTACGCCCGCACCGGCGTGCGCTGGGAGCGCTTCGGCGGCGAGTTTCCGGGTGGCGAGCAGGGCGAGGCAATCCGGCGCGCCGCGGTCGAATGGGCCATCGAGCGGCTGGACGCTGGCCGGCCGCTCGTCGGCTGGGACTTCCATCTGCACGAATTCGCCGTTGTCTACGATTACGACCGCGCGCAGGAAGCATTCTTCGTCGACAGCGTCCTCACCCAGGAGGTTGGCCCAATAGCCCACTGGCGGGACTGGCCGACCCGGGCCACAGGGCGCATCGAATTGCTCGCGCCCAAGGAGACCTTCGAGCCCGACCCGATGGAGACGGTCGTGAAAGCGCTCGAAACAGCGCTAGAGTTCTTCGCAGGTGGCGGCGGTGACGACAGTCAGCCACGCGGCACGGGGGCGCTCGATGCCTGGGCCGATGCATTCGAGGGATCGACGGAAGTGGACCGCGCCGGCAATGCCTACACCCTGGCCGTGCTCCAGGCGGCGCGCCTCGATGGCGCGGACTTCCTGGCCAGCCTGGCAGAAAACCTGCCGCCGCTCGAAGAGCCACTGCGCGCAGCTGAACGTGCCATCCGGGACGAGACAAAGACGCTCGCCCCGCTGCTCACGCTATTCCCGTTCCCAACCGGCGGCCACGGCAACGTGCAGCACCCGGGCCTCCGCGAGGCCGCGGCGACCGCCCTACGCAAGGCGGCAGGCCACGAGCGCGCCGCCGCGACAAGAATCGAAGAGGCGCTTTCCGGCTTGCAGGCGATCGATTAGCGCCGCCGTGCGCAATACGCCCGCTCCCCGGTAAAATTCACCTATGGCGTACTGGGTTATCGAAGGGCTCCTCGCGACGAGCCCTCGCCCCGGCTACCAGCCGGGATGGGAATCGAATGTGCCACGCGAGCACGTGGAGATCTGGGTAGAAGAAAAGCGGCAGTTTGGCGTCGCCTCCATCCTCTGCCTCATTTCCCGGGACCAGCTCCCCCTCTACGAGCGCTCATTGCCGAACGGCCTGCTGCATTTCTACCGCGAGGTGGGCTTCGAAGTGGCCCATCTCCCCACCAACGATGGACTCACCGAACCGTACACACCGGACCAGTACGAGCTGGCCTGGGAGTACTTCACGCGGCTCCCCAAGCCGGTGCTGGTGCATTGCAGTGCGGGCTACGACCGTACCGGCCGGGTGGTGAACCACATCCTCCAGCGCCTCGAACAACACGGCGATCGCTTCGGCCTAAACGGCTTCAACGGGCACAGTCTCAGGCGTTGAGCAGACCTTGCTCCGATTTTAGTTCGGCGGAAGGTTCGCCCATTGCTGCTGCCGCTCGAAGAGCAGGTCGTGCATCTCCCAGAAGCTATCCTGCTCCCCCGCGCAGATCGCGCCGAAGCTTGCAAAGCCCGCGTTCGCATGGATTTGCGTCAGCGGAAAGTGCATGAACGCGAAGGCCACGTCCTCCCCCAGCATGTCGCGAATCGGCTCCATGGACTGCTCGACCCACCGCTGGCAAAACGGGCACTGGAAGTCGCTGAACTCAGCGACCATCACGGGTGCATCCGGGTTCCCGTGGATCTCGGCGCCGCTCACGTCCAACGGCTCATCGATCACGCGGAACCGCGGTGGGTCGGTCGCGGCAAGTTCCTGGATAGTCTGCGAGTAATCCTCGATTGAAGACGGCGGCCCTTCCAGCTCGCGCTCGATGACCTCGATGAACACCGCCGTCGGCTGCGCGCCCACCACCATCTTGTCGTTGATGAAGAACGTCGGCGTGCCCGTGACGCCAAGCTGGTTCCCCAGCGCCAGGTGCTGGTTGATGATCTCGCCGCGTTCGCCGTCGCCCAGGCACTGCTCGAACGCATCGACATCCAGCGAAAGCTGGTCCGCGTAGTCCAGCAGCGCCGAGAGCATGGTGTTGGGCCTGGCCTCGGCCGGCTCCGTCACTCCCGTGCTTGTCACATCGCCGTTCGCAGCGACCTGCACCGTCTCGCCGGATCCATCGTTATCGGTGTAGAGGATTGCCCCGGCTACGATAGCTGCGCCGATGATGATGGCCACCGGGGTGAGCAACGCCATCCAGACGGGCTGGCCGCCCGGCCCGTCGCGTTCCGGTGGCGCCTCGTCGCCGCTGTCAGTGTCGGATTGTGGCTCGTCACTCACCGTTTCGAGTGTACGGCTCGGCCCGGCACCGGGCGAACGCGTTACCGCCCCTATTGTGGCGCGCCCCTGCGCCGGAGCACGGCAAGGGTCAGGTCCTCGACGCTGGCCAGGTCCGGGTCGGATTCCAGCGCTTCCGCCACCCACCGCTTCGCCTCCAGGCGCTGATAGCCCAGGGCCACCACTGCGGCCACGGCATCTTCGATTGCGCGGTTCTGCTCGATGCGCGCGGGCTCCACCGGCTCGCTGATGGCCGCGTCCTGCATCGCCGCTTCGGCGGTCACTTTGCCGCGAAGCGTCGCGATAGCCTTGTCGGCCGCGCGCGGGCCGATGCCGGGCAGCTTCGCCAGCGTTGCCCGGTCCTCCTGTTCGATCGCCCGCGCGATCACGCTCACCGAGACGTTCATGGCCTTGGCCGCCTTCAACGGCCCGATGCCCTCCACCAGCGTGAACTTGCGGAAGAATTCCCGCTCAGCGCGCCGAAAGAAACCCACGAGCAGCGGTACCGGGTTGTTGGTGGTCACGTGGTAGAAGATATGCATGCCCAGCTCCGGGCGCTGGGCGGGATCGTCGAGGTCGGCTTCGCCCGCGGCCTGCTGGACTTCCGGCCAGAGAAACAGCGGCACGAGCACCGAATAGCTCACGCCCGCCACTTCCAGCTCAATGGAGAGCCCGGCGCTGTCCACGCCCGCCAGCCTGCCCTGCAGGTGCGTGATCATGCGCGCATGCCCTTGTCGTGCATCAGCGACATGGTGAACCGCCCGCGCGTGCCGGTCTAGCGTGGTCGACGGCAACGAAGTCTCGTCCGCCAACGTGAGCCGTCACTGGCCGGCCTCTATGCTGCTGCGTTCTGTCTCAGTTCCTGCCCGACTTCGGCGATGGCGTCACGGAGTTCGGCTTCAGTGCGATGCCCGGACGTATATTCGGCGAAGTGTAACTCCAGGTCGAGTAGCGCCTGTTCCGCCGGCGTTTCATCCTGCTCTGTGACCTGGAGGGCATAGGGCGAGTACCAGCGGTAGAAATCGTCGAGCGACATCTCACCTTCCAGGAGTTCAGTAATCCGGGCCATCAGGTCGCGAGCTGCTGGAGCCTTCATGAAAGAAAAACCTCGCATCGAGTATATCTCACAGCAACAGCTCCGGCGTCTCTTCAACGAGCAGGGCCTGTGGGAACGCGCACTACGGGGCGAACTTCGGCAGGCGGTTGTCCGCCAGCGCCCCGCTGCTTCCACGCTGCCATTCCCTGACGGCACTCAAACAATGATCGTCGACTACTACGACGACATTGGCGTGCGTCTCGCCCGTGTCCACCAGTACATGCTGCCAGACGGGTCAATCGGTGGGTCAGGTCGCCCCGATCCGAAGCTGGTGTTGCTCGATGGA
>SLAK01000298.1 GCA_007126855.1 Dehalococcoidia bacterium
AGCAGCGCCACCAGCTTCTTCGGCGCGACGACGCGGTAGGCGTCTTCGACCAACGCGGTCACCTCGTCCCAGTCGACGGACACGTCCAGGTAGACGCCGAGCCAGCCCCGATGGCCGACATAGGGCGGGCGGAAGAAGCGGTCCGGGGCGGCGTCGACGAGCGTTTCCTGCGCCCCTTCCGCCGCAGCGCACCAGAAGCCCACGCGGTCGTCGTGGTGGTGGTTCGACGTGGTGACGAACAGCTTCTTGTCCCGCACGAACCAGCTCGGCTCGTCGTGGCTCAGCCGCTCGGTAACCTCCGGCAACGCCAGGCAGATGCCCCGCAGTCTCTCGATAGCAACTTCCGCATCCACGTCGTGCGACCTCAGCTCCTTCGAGGCGGCGGGCTTCCCAGGCCGCCCATCGGCGTGAGCACGGTTGTGTCGATGTCGAGCAGCACCGGCCCGTCGGCGGCGACGGCGCGGCGGAAGGCATCGCGGAATTCATCGACGCCGCGGACGGTCTCGCCGTGGACGCCCATGCCCTTCGCAACGGCGGCGAAATCGGGCGTGGCCAGGTCGACCCCGAATTGGCGGCCTTCGAAGGTGCGCGCTTCGATGGTGCGGAGGACGCCATAGCCGCGGTCGTTGAAGACGCAGATGACGACCGGGATGTTGTACTGGGCGCAGGTGGCCAGCTCGCCGATGCTGAGCATGAAGCCGCCGTCGCCCTGGATAACGGCGGTCTTCTTGCCGCTGCCAATGGCGGCGCCCATGCCGAGCGGCACGCCGGGGCCGATCGCCGCCGACGTGGGATTAAGCGAGGTGCGCGGCTCGTAGATGGGTAGCAGGCGGTTGCCCCAGAGGTAGGCCGGGATGGTAGCGTCGCGCGCGATGATGGCGTCGCGGGGCAGCTCGTCGCGCACGATGTCCATGATGGCTTCGTAGTCGGGACCTATCTCGGTGCGGATCTGGGTGCGGGCCTCGTCGCGGATGGCGCGGGCCTGTTCGGTGAAACCGGGTTCGTTGCCCGCGCCCTGCAGGTCGCTCAGCAGTCCGGACAGGGCGAGCCGCGCATCGCCGATGACGGACACGGCGGCCTGGTAGTTGCGGTTGACCACGCCGGGGTCGGCGTCGATGTGGACGAGCTTGCCGCCGAGGCGGAGCTGCCAGTTGCGGGTTGCGCCGCCCTGGAAGCGCGTCCCGACCGCCAGGATAACCTCGGCCTGAGCGAGCGTTTCGGCGAAGTTCGGCATGTTCGCGAGCGGCCCGAGCGCGAGCGGGTGGTCTTCGGGGATGGCGCCGCGGCCGTTGATGGAGGTAAAGACCGGGGCGTTGAGGGCCTCCGCGAGCTGGACCAGCTCGGTCTCGGCGCCGGCGGTGTTGACGCCGCCGCCTGCCCAGATCACGGTGCGGCGCGATTCGCGAAGCGCGGCGGCAGCCTCGGCGATTGCTTCGCGTTTGGGCTGCACCCGCGGCCAGCCTTCGATGTGCGGGACGTCGACGTTCGCGCGGTTGTATTGCAGGTCGATGGGGATTTCGACGGCGCCGGGCCGCGGCCGGCCGGTGGTGACGGCGCGCGCTGTCCGGACGATGGTCTCGGCGATGTCCTCGGTGCGGCGGACGCTCTCGGTGTGGGGCGCTACGGTGCGGAGCATATCGGTCTGGCGCTCCGCCTCGTGGAGGAAGCCCTTGCCCTTGCCGTAGTACTGCGTCTCGACCTGGCCGGTGATCATGAGCACGCGGGAGGAGGCGAACTCGGCTTCGAAGAGCCCGGACATGGCGTTGGCGGCGCCGGGCCCCGTGCTGGTGATGGCGACGCCAAGCCTGCCGGTTGCGCGCGAATAGCCGTCGGCGGCGTGGAGGCCGGCTTGCTCGTGACGCACATCGATGGTGGTGATGCCACCCTTGCGCGCGATGACGTCGTAGATGGGGATGTTGTGGACGCTGACGATGCCGAAAACGTGTTCGACACCGAGGGCTCGCAGCGCTTCGTAGACGGCCTCGCCGCCGGTCATGTCCTGCACGCGCATATCCTCCGGAAACCGCGGTGGTTGTTGGGAGGACTATAGCGGGTTGGGGGCGTGTTATCGCTCGTCCCGCGGCCAGTGGCTCGTTCACTGTTAGCACGTCGAAACCTTTGGACCGCAGGGCCTCGGCTAGAGAGCCGGCCTGGGAGTCCTCGTCGAGGAATAGTGCTATCACGAGGCTCGAGGCTTCCGATCGGTGCCGGGTGGGTGCTCGGCAGCCAGGCGATCGTGCAGTTCAGCATCCTCGGCAATCTGTGTGTCGATAGCCGCCCTGTTTGCGAGGTAGTAGGCGAGCCCCGCATACACGAGCGCGATGTCCATGTCTGCAAGCCATCGGCGGTGAATCTCCGCCGGACTGAGGCCCTGCCGGTGGAGGATGCCTATGAGCGTTACCGGGAAGCGCGTTCCCTTGAGCACGGGCCGTCCGCCGTAGACGCCGGGCTTGCGCTCGATGAGGGTGCCGATGTCGACTTCGGACGGCGCGGTCATGGGGCCAGTGTAGCAGCAGGCGAGGCGCGGCTCTTGCTAGGATCGGGGACATGAAACGCGTGGTTGTTGGCGCCGACGACAGGATGCCGATCACGGACCGGCTGCTCGAGGAGCTGAAGTCCCGCGGCTTCGAGGTGACCGGGTACGGCCCGATGGTCGGGCGCGACGAGCAGTGGGCGGAGGTCGGCGAACGGGTCGCGCGCGACGTGGCCGAGGGGCACGCCGACACCGGCATTGCCTGTTGCTACACCGGGACCGGTGTCTCGATGGCCGCGAACAAGGTGCCCGGGGCGCGTGCCGCGCTCTGCAGAGACGCCGAGACGGCCCGCGGCGCCCGCGCATGGAACGATGCGAACGTGCTCTGCCTGTCGCTGACCTCGACGCCAGAGGACGAGCTGCCCGGCATCCTGGACGCGTGGTTCGACGAGATCCCGGTCGACGAAGAGGAGCGCGGCAGCATCAACCGCCTGGCGGCGCTGGACGGCGCGCGGGGCTGAGAGGGTCCTGCAGGCTTGGTGGCTGCTAGCGTGTGCCTTTGAGCACCGGACGGCCGCGGTTCACGCCAGGTTTGCACTCGATCAGGGTGCCGATGTCGACTTCGGTTGGCGCGGTCATGATGGGTTCAGTGTAGCAGCGGGCGAACTGGCGCCGGCGAAGGCTTCAAGCAGCAGGCGTTCCGTCTCCTCGCGAATACCGGGAGCGACGCTCTCGCGGTTGCCGGCGACGTTGAGGACATCGATACGGTGTTCAGCGACGAAGTCGCGCAGCTCCTTGGCTGTCGGGTTGACGATGACGGGCTTCCCGTAGTGCTCCGCCCAGTCGATGGTTGCGCGGGTGCCGTTGGATTCGGGGTCGCGGGCGAAGATCACGGTCGCGTCGGAGTCGTGGACGTTCAGCTCGGTGCGTACGTCATAGCCGCCGTCGCAGGTCTCCAGTCCGTAGGTATCGCGGAGCAGTTCGCGCGCGGGACCGTCTTCGGTGAGCCAGCCGCGGGGCGCCCAGCCGCCGGTGGGGATGCCAAGCTGGCGCGCAGCGGCCAGGCCGCCGAGGTCGGCGCCGGTTTGGCCGCCGGAGACGATCTTGCGGGGGCGGCCGGCTTTGCTCATACAGTGGCGCCCATGCCGCCGTCGACGTTGATC